>NZ_MYFP02000016.1:0-53104 GCF_004514465.2 Microbacterium sp. MEC084
TCCGTGCGGACGCACCGAACCGGCTCTGGCTCACCGACATCACGGAGCATTGGACGAGCGAAGGCAAGCTTTACTGCTGCGCGATCAAGGACGTGTTCTCGAACCGCATCGTCGGCTACTCGATCAGCGACCGGATGACCTCGAAGCTCGCCGTCGACGCCGTCCGAAACGCCGTCGCCCGCCGCGGTGAGGTCGCCGGCTGCATCCTGCACGCCGATAGGGGCAGCCAGTTTCGCAGCCGCGCGATGGTCCGCGAGTTACGCCGTCACGACATGGTCGGATCGATGGGACGAGTCGGCGCCGCCGGCGACAACGCGGCCATGGAGAGCTTCTGGTCACTGGTACAGACGAACGTTCTCAACCAGCAGCGGTGGGCCACTCGGCAGGAACTGCGCCTCGCGATCGTCGTCTGGATCGAGCGGAAGTATCACCGCCAACGAGCACAGGACACCCTCGGCGGGTTGACGCCGATCGAGTTCGAAGCCAAGCTAACCGAGCCGCAATCCCTCGCGGCCTAAACCGAATCTGTCACCGATTCCTGCTTCACGCCCGCCACCCCGCTAGGGTCGTAACGGCCGACGCCTGGCACCGGCACAGTCGAGCAAGGGGGCTTATCATTCGTACGAATTTCGATCCCCGCGCGACTTCGTCGCGCGACTTCTATCGCCTGTTGACGGCAGTCGTGGTCCCCCGACCGATCGCGTGGGTCTCCAGCACCTCTGAGGAGGGCGTGGACAACCTCGCGCCGCACTCCTTCTACACGGTCGCCTCGGTGCGGCCCCCGATCGTCCAGTTCACCTCGGTCGGTGAGAAGGACTCATTGCGCAATATCCGGGCGCGCAGAGAATTCGTCGTGAATCTCGCTCCTGCGTGGCTACTCGAAGAGGTCAACGCGACGGGTACGGACTTTGCTCCTGATATCAGCGAGTTCGACGCGGTGGGACTGACTCGGGAGCCGAGCGCCGTCGTGACACCGCCGCGGGTGAGGGAATCTCCAGTGGCTCTGGAGTGCAGGCTTCACCAGATCCTGCCCATGGGTGATTGCTACCTGGTTTTCGGCGAGATCGTGCATGCTGCGGTGTTCTCGGACGCGCTCGACACATCGCATCCGCAAATTGGCCTGCTGGAACCTCTCGCGCGGCTGGGGCGCGACGAATGGGGAACCATTGGGGCTATCCGCGAGATAAAGCGCATCCGCGCAGCTGACTGGCCGGGTCATTTCAGACGCGAGGCGGACGGGGCGTATGAATGAATGACGAGAGGCGGCCGGGGAACGCCCCGGCCGCCTCTCGCGGGCTTTGGACTAGCCGATCCCGAGGTGCACGAACACGAACCACACCAGAAGCGGGACGATGCCGATCATCGCTATCGCCCACAGCAGTAGCGCCCGGAAGAAGAGCCGCTCATCCTTAGGCTGCGCGCTCGCCATCAACAGGGCGCCGCTCGTGGACATCGGGCTCACATCCACGACCGAGGAGCTGATCGCGATGGCGGTCACGACACCGATCGGGCTCAGTAGGGGATCGGTCGCGATCGGTGTGACGATCGGGCTAATGACGCCCAGAGTGCCGGTGGTCGAGGCGAACGCCGAGACGATGCCGACCACGTAGCTCGTGATGAGCGCGGCGACGGAGCTGTTGCCGAGGCTCGCGATACCGGCCTGCAGCTCCTCGAGCGCACCCATCGCCTCGAGCATCCCCACGTAGGTGACGATGCCGGTCACCAGCAGGATCGCCGACCACGGCATCCCCTCCACGGCCGGCTTCTGGACGCCGGGCTTCACACAGATCAGCGCGACCGCGATGACCAGCGAAGCGACGCCGACATCCAGCCCGAAGACGGTGGTGAGCACGAGCAGGGCGACCAGGCCCGCCAGCGTCAGCAAGCGCATCGGGGTGACCTCGACCTTGACGGGACCGTCCGTGAGCGCGGCCGGCGCGACCTTGGTCCTCCGGGCGGTGAGGACGCCGGTCACCGCGCCGCTGCCCCCGGCCCCTGCTGCGCGGCCCGCCACGGCGTCCGCCGCTCGCGTGCCGGTGGGGTCGGTCGATGCACCGGGGCCGTTGGTCCCCTTGCGTCGGTTCATGATCGCCTGGATCACGGCATAGGCGATCACCGCCAGGATCGCGTTGAAGACGAAGCAGTAGATGTAGAGCTTCAGGGTGTCTTCAGTTCCGGCCCCGGCATCGTCGAGCATCACGTTCGCGAGCACGCCGAACGGGTTGACCGGAGAGAATGCGCCCGCGTTGGCGCCCTGGACGATGACCAGTCCCATGGCGAGGGTGCTGATCCCGAACCGCGTTCCGAGGGCGAGAGCCACCGGCGCGACGATGGCGATGGCCGCGGGCGTGAAAGCTCCGGCGGACGCCAGTGCCGCAGTGAGCAGGAACATGAGCACCGGTACGAGGACTCGGCGTTCTCCGGCCAGACGCTCGGCCCAGTAGGCCAGCAGGTCGATGGTGCCGGTGACGCGCACGATGCCGAACAGCAGCGTGGCCCCGACAAGGATGAAGAACAGCCCCGAGGGGAACTGCGCGATGACGTCCTTAATGGGCATGCCCGCGACGAAGGTGCCCACGCCGAACGCCGCGATGGTCGCGGCCAGTCCGGCGTTGATGCGCGTGAACGATCCCAGCGCGAAAGCGGCGATGAGGATCAGGAATGCGATGAGGGAGACAGACATCGTTGCGCCTATCCGCGGGCGACGCTCGCCGGAGCGTAAGCCCCGGACAGCAACCCGCCTGCACCCTCGATCGCCGGGGTGTGCCCGAGCGCCTTGAGGATCTCGTAGGTCGTGGCCGTGGCCGCGGTGATGACGGGGAGGCCGAGCTCGTCCTCGACGGCCTGAACGGCCGGGAGCGACGGCATCTGTACGCACGCCGAGAGGACGATGGCGTCGGCGCCCTCTCGCTTAAGCTTGCGCGCGATCTCCGGCAGCTTCTGCGGGTCGAGCGCGCCCACGGCGAGGTTGTCGTCGACCTCGAGGCTGATCGCGTCGAGCACTTCGATGCCCGCCCCCTCGATGTACTCCCGCACCATCTGGGTCAGGGGCAGCATGTACGGCGCCACCATCGCGACTCTGCGTGCGCCCATCGCCTGCAGGGTCCGCACCAGGGCACCGGCGCTGCTGGTGACCTCCGCCGGGTGGCCGTTCTCGCGCGCGGCAGAGGCGATGACCTCCTCCGAGCCCGTGTGGGCGTTGGGCCCCTGCGCCATCACGGCCACTAGGCAGGCGTAGGCGATGACGTCGACGTCGGCATCCGAGACGGCGCGGGCGCAGTCGCCGGCCTTGCCCACCATGGCCAACAGTTCTTCGCGATTGACCTGCTTCAGTGCCGCCCGGGCGGAGTGGAAGGTGTAGCGCTGCCCTGTCGCTTCCGACTGGCGGCGGAAGAGTTCGGGGAGTTCGGTTTCCATCGTGGTGTTGGAACTGGGAACGATGAGACCTACTCGGGTCGTTCGGGCGGACCCGGGCTCGGGGGCGGTTTCACACGTGATGTCAGAGAGGGTCACAGATACTCCATTGGATCGGCGGTGCGATGCAGAACCCACTTCGTGGGATCGGGGATCAGTATGTGGGATTGATTCCGGGCGTGTCAACGTCTCGAGGTGCGCGAAGGGTGGTCGTCGAGCGCCATCGGTAAGTGGCTAGGCTTGGGGGCGCCCGCACGTAGGTGTCAGCGAGAGGGAACATTGGCAGACAAACAGCCCTCTGCGGCAGCGCCGATTCTGGTGCTGCACAAGGTGGCGGAGATTCTCAACTGCTTCTCGGTCGAGGAGCCGGAGCCCACCCTCCAGCGGCTCATCCAGAAGACGGGCCTACCCTCGAGCACCTGCCAGCGGCTGGTCCAGAACATGGTGCGCGAGGGCTTCCTGGACCGCGACGGAGACCGGTACCGCATCGGGATCGGTCTCGTCCGATGGGCGACGCCGGGCACCGTCGGACTGGACGTCGTGCGCCTTATTCGTCCCGTGCTGCAGGGGTTGCGCGATGAGACCGGTGAGACCGCCTGCCTGTACATCCGGGATGGGTCATTCCGCACCGTGGTGGCCGTGGCGGAGACACGCCACGTGGTCATGCGTCCCTTCATGGTGGGCCAGGTCATGCCCATCCATGCTGGAGCCCCCGGCAAGATCTTCCTGGCCTATGACCCTGAAGCATGGGAGGCGCTAGATGATGCGACGCTGACAAAGTTCACCGCCGTAACGCCCGACAGCTTGCAGCAGCTGCAGGCGCAGTCATCCGTGGCCCGTAGTCAGGGTTACTACGCGGCGTTCGGTGAGCGTCACGAAGACGTCGGATCCATCAGCGCACCGGTCTTCGATCACGTAGGCAGGCTGGCAGGTGTAATCGGCCTGGGGTTTCCCACGCAGCGAGTCCATCCCGACGACGTGCAGCGTCTCGGCCCGCTGGTCGCGGAGGCAGCAGGAGAGGCCAGCAGGCGATTGGGGCACGCTGCCTGATCAGACAATGCGCCGTTCTGGGTCAGATCTCCAGACTCTCTTGACCCTCGTGCGCCACTCGTCGCGACGCATACGGCGCTCCCCGGAGCAGGTAGCGCTGACCGTGATCACGAGTCCTGGTGAGTTCGTTGCGGCGACGAATGGAGGGGCTGACGGGAATCGAACCCGCGCTGTCTGCTTGGGAATGAGCCGCAGTGCCCTAGCGAAATCCGCTCGATTATGCTGTTTTTGCCTGGTCAGGCGTGGAATCAGTCTATCAGCGACCTTCCGGAGGTCGCGCAGCGCGCCATGAGCTGACCGCCGCGGGCCGGTCGCTCGTCCCCAGGCGGTGCGGTGCCGCGGGTGCTCCACGAGAGGGCAGGCGTCGCTCCGGCGCGACGCTCTGCCTCCCTAGCGTGGGCCCGTGTCGGTCATCGAGGGGCATCCCGTCGAGCGGATCGAGCCGCGGTCGCGCCGCGTCGTCCATGCCGTCGACCGAGTGGGCGCGCGCGACATGCGGATGGTGCCGGTCGCGATCGCCGCGTGGGCGGTGGCCCTGTGGGCGGTCGCGGTCCCGGCCTCGGCCGGTGCGGTGTCGATCGCCGCGTGGCTTCTCGCCCTGGGCGGCGTGCTCGCGTGGCGGTGGGTCGGGGCGCGCACCGCGTGCGCGGTGGCCGTTCTGGCGTGTGCCGCCGCGGGTGCCGTATCGGGGCACGTGGCGCTTGCCCATCCGGTGCGCGAGGCGGCCGTCGCTTTCGCGACCGGCGGCGGCCGCGCCATCGAGGTCGAGGTCGTGGTCGCCTCGAAGGTGGAGCGCCACGGCGATGCGCTGTGGTTCGACGCCGAGGCCGCGGCGGTGCGGCGGGGCGCGGACTCTCTGCTCGGCGCGGTGCCGGTGACCGTCAGCGTCCCGCAGGACGCCGTGAGCGGTGCCGGGCTGGATCTCGGTTCGACGGTGGTGGCGCGGGGCAGCGCGCAGCCGGGTGACGCGGGGGAGCGCGCGGCGCTGGTCGTGTTCGCACGCGAGGTGCAGGTGACCTCGACCCCGCCGGCCGGGCTCGATCTCGCCGCGGAGCTGCGGGACGGACTGGTGGAGCGGGCCTCCGCCCTTCCTGCGCCGGGCGCGATGCTGCTGCCCGGCCTCGCGGTGGGGGACACGCGCGCGGTGTCCGAAGACCTGGATGCGGCGATGAAGGCGGCGTCGCTGAGCCACCTCACCGCCGTGTCGGGGGCCAACTGCGCGCTCGTCGTCGGGATCGCCTTCGGCGCCGCCGCGCTGCTCGGCGCCGCGCGCGGCGTGCGCGTGGCCGTCGCGCTGGCGGCGCTGGCGGGGTTCGTGGTGCTCGTGACGCCGGAGCCCAGCGTCGTCCGCGCGGCCACCATGGCGTCGATCGCGCTGCTCGCGCTCGTGCTGGGACGGGTGGGCGCGGGGGTCTCGGTGCTCGCCCTGGCGACGACCGTGCTGGTGATCGCCGATCCGTGGCTGTCGGCGTCGTACGGATTCGTGCTGTCGGTGGTCGCGACGGGCTCGCTCCTCCTCCTCGCCCGGCCGCTTGCGGCGGGGCTCTCCCGCTGGATGCCCTCGCCGCTCGCGCTCGCGCTCAGCGTGCCGCTCGCGGCCCAGCTCGCGTGCGGGCCCGTGCTCGTCCTGCTGGCGCCGGAGGTTCCCGCGTACGGCGTCGTCGCGAACCTCCTGGCCGCGCCGGCGGCGCCGCTCGTGACGATCGCCGGGCTCGCGGCGTGCCTGGCCGCGCCGCTGCCGGTGCTCGCGGACGGCCTCGCCGCCGTGGCGTGGGTGCCGTCCGCGTGGATCGCCGCGACGGCGCAGACGGTGTCGGCCCTGCCCGGAGCGCGCGTGCTGTGGCCGCCCGGGCTGGGCGGCGCCGTCCTCCTCGCTCTGGCCGGAGCGACCGCGGGCGTCCTGATCGCGCGCGCAGGGCGCATCGGCGCGTGGGACGTGTGGGCCCGTCGCGTCGGGGCGGCGGGATTGGCGCTCGGCACGGGGGCTGCGGTCGGCGCGACCGCCCTGACGGGCGTCGCCGGGCCGCTCGCCGCCCCGCGCGACTGGGCGATCGCCGCCTGCGACGTCGGTCAGGGCGACGCGCTCGTGGTGCGCTCCGCGGGATCCGTCGCCGTGATCGACACGGGTCCCGAGCCCGAGCCGCTGAGCTCCTGCCTCGCCAGGCTCGGGGTCGCCCGCGTCGACCTGCTCGTGCTCACGCACTTCGACGTCGACCACGCGGGCGGTGCCGCGGCGCTGCGCGACCGGGTCGGCACGGTGCTGCACGGCCCGCTCGGCGAAGCGGCGGATGCGCGCGCGCTCGACGAGCTGGGCGCGGCGCAGCGGATCCAGGTCGCGGCGGGCGCGACGGGGATGCTCGGCTCCGCGCGATGGCGCGTGCTGTGGCCGCGGGCCGCGTCCGCGGCGTTCCCCGCGGGCAACGACGCGAGCGTGGTGATCGAGATCGCGGGCCCCGACGTGCCGCGGTCGATCCTCCTCGGCGACCTGTCCGCCTCCGCGCAGGCGGCGCTCCTCGGGACCGGACTGCTCGCGGGACCGTACCCCGTGGTGAAGGTCGCCCACCACGGCAGCGCCGACCAGCTGCCCGAGCTCTACGGCGAGATCGGCCCGTCGGTCGCCCTCGTCACGGTCGGCGCGGACAACGACTACGGTCACCCGCGCGAGGAGATCCTCACCACGCTCGCGGCGCTCGGAGCCTCCGTCGCGCGCACGGATCGATCCGGCCTCGTGCTCGTCTCGCCCTCGCCGGACGGCGTGACCGTCTGGCGCGAGCGGCCGCCGTGAGCGCGGGCGGTGTCTGCGCCCGCCGGTAGGCTGAGGTCATGGCACCCGCACCCGCTTCGAAGTCCCCGGCGCGCGGTGCGAAGTCCTTGATCCCGCAGCTGTCGTGGCGTGCGCCGCGCCCGGCTCCGATCGTGCTGGTGTCCGGCCCCGAGGAGGTCTGCGCCGAGCGCGCGATCGCAGGCGTGCGCGACTACCTGAAGGCCGAGGATCCGGCCGTCGAGATCAGCGACATCCGGGCCGACGACTACACGGCGGGCACGTTGCTGGCCGTGTCTGCGCCCTCGCTGTTCGGCGAGCCGCGCCTCGTGCGCGTGTCGGGCGTGGAGAAGTGCTCGGATGCGTTCCTGACCGAGGCGCTGGCCTATATCGACCAGCCGCAGGAGGGCGCGACCGTCGTGCTGCGCCACACGGGCGCCAGCGTGCGCGGCAAGAAGCTGCTCGACGCGATCCGCGCGGGTGTCGGTGGGGGAGTCGAGGTGCCGTGCCCCGCGATCAAGCGCGACGCCGAGCGTCATGATTTCGCCGCCGGCGAGTTCAAGGCCGCGGGTCGACGCATCGCGCCCCGGGCGCTGCAGGCACTGCTGTCTGCCTTCAGCGACGACCTCACCGAGCTCGCGGCGGCCTGCCAGCAGCTGATCTCGGACGTCGACGGCGACATCGGCGAGGACGTCGTCACCCGCTATTACGGCGGCCGCGTCGAGACCAACGCGTTCGCGGTGGCCGACACGGCGATCGCGGGCCGCTACGGCGAGGCGCTCATCGGCCTGCGCCACGCGCTGGCGTCGGGCGCCGACCCCGTGCCGATCGTGGCCGCGTTCGCGATGAAGCTGCGCACCATGGCGAAGGTCGCGGGATCCCGCGAGCCCGCCCGTGCGCTGGCCGCGCGGCTGGGGATGAAGGACTGGCAGGTGGATCGCGCGCGTCGCGACCTGCAGGCCGGCTGGACGCAGTCGACGCTCGGCCTCGCGATCCAGGCCGCCGCGCGTGCGGACGCCGAGGTCAAGGGCGCCTCGCGCGACCCGGTGTTCGCGCTCGAGCGCATGGTCGCGGTCATCGCGACCCGCCGCCCCTTCGGAGAGTAAGAGAAGAGCCCGCCCCCGACGGGGACGGGCTCTCTTCAGAAGGGGCGGCTCAGAGAGCGGCGACCTTCTTGGCGATCGCCGACTTGCGGTTGGCGGCCTGGTTCTTGTGGATGACGCCCTTGCTGGCGGCCTTGTCGAGCTTCTTGGCGGCCTTGAGCAGGGCGGCCTCGGCGGCGGCCTTGTCGCCGGCGGCGATGGCCTCGCGGGTGCGGCGGACGACCGACTTCAGCTCGCTCTTGACGGCCTTGTTGCGCTCGCGGGCCTTCTCGTTGGTCTTGTTGCGCTTGATCTGCGACTTGATGTTTGCCACGTGTCAGAGGACTTTCGTTCAGAGGTTGTTCGGACGATGTCGCTTGACGGTAGAGGGGCGTCGCACGACGGGTGCGGGGTGGGACCCACACGCAAGCCAAGGACCTACTCTACCAGGTCAGCGCGCATCCTCCCGGCGTTCGCGGCTCTCGATCACGGCGATCGCCAGGTCGAGCACGGCGTTGAACACGTCCGGTCGCATGGCCGTGACGAGGTGGGTCGTGCGCGGCACGACGATCAGCTCCGCCCCGGGCACCGCGGCCGCGAACCGCCTCTCGTGCAGCCGCAGCTGATCCCACTGCCCGTTCACGAACCACACGGGCACCCGGATGCGTCGCAGCGCGGCCATCAGGTCCAGGACCGAGAGGCTGCGGAGGGCCGCGTCCTGCGCCCCGAAGGCGTACCCGCCGGCGCCGAAGTCGCGGCGGGTCTCGTCCGGCAGGGTGGCGTGCAGCATCGCCTTCGTGAAGACCACGCCGCGACCCGGCAGCGCGTTGAAGCCGCCCATGAGCGTGCGGTACGCGCGCAGCCCGAGGCCGCGGGGGATGGACGTGCTCGATACCGCGACCAGTCCCGCCACCGGCGGCGGATCCTCGGCCCCGACGTACTCGGTGGCGAGGAGACCGCCCATCGAGTGGCCCACGAGCAGCACGGGCCCGGCGGCGGCGGCCGAGCGCACCGCGGCGTCGATCGCCGAGAATGCGCCCTCGAGCGTGAACGTCTCGGACATCCGCGTGCCGTGGCCCGGCAGATCGATCGCGTGGGCGGAGACGCCTCGGCCTTCGAGGTGAGCCACCTGCGCGCGCCACATGGTCGCGGACGTCCGGATCCCGTGGACGAGCACGACCTGCACAGCCATGCCGCCCACGCTACCGGGGCGGCCCGCGAACGACGTCGGGGCCGGTGGCTGAGCCACCGACCCCGACGCGCCGATCGTCAGATCAGCGACGGATCACTCCGACTTCTCCCAGCCGACGTTCTCGACCGGCTGCAGGCCGAAGAGGTCCAGACCCGTGTAGGTCTCGGGCGTGAGGTTCGCGAGACCCTCGGTCGCCATCGAGATCCACGGACCCATGTACAGCGGCAGGATGCCCCAGGTCTCGGCGATGATCTCGGCCTCGAGCTTCAGACCGGCCTCGGTCTGCTCCTCGGCCGTGGGCAGAGCCGACACCTCGTTCTTGATGCGCTCGTCGATCTCCGGCGTGCCGGTGGCCGACAGGTTCAGGCCGCTGTCCGAGCAGTACAGCTGGCACATGTAGGCCACGCCGTACGGGTCGCTCGACGAGAAGCCCAGCATCACGAGGTCCCAGTCCTTCGTCGTCAGGACGGTCGAGAAGTCGCTCGCGGGGCGGGCGTCGATCTCGATCTTGACGCCGATCTCGGCGAGCTGCGTCTGGACGACCTGGGCGCGCGCCTGCGTGAGCGGGTCGTCGCCGAAGATCGGGAGGCGACCCTCGAGCGCGACGCCGTCCTTCTCGCGGACGTCGCCGTTCAGCGTCCAGCCGGCCTCGTCGAGGATCGCGTTCGCGTCCTCGACGTTGAACTCCCAGCCCGCCTCGGACAGGGCGTCGACGTAGCCCTCCTGGAACGGGAACAGGTTGAGCGAGCCGACGGGCTCCTCGGTGTAGCCGAGGCCGTCCCACATGACCTGCTTGATCTGCTCGCGGTCGATCGCCTTGAACATGGCCTCGCGGACCTCGAGGTCGGCGAACTGCGGGCGCTCGGCGTTGATCTGGAGCAGGTTCGTCGCGGTGCGCTGGGCGCGGTACGTGACGGCGCCCTCGACGTCCTTGAGCTGCTCGAGGTTGTCGGCCGACAGGTTGTCGACGTAGTCGATCTCGCCGTTCTGGAAGGCGTTGACCGCCGCGACCGGCTCGAGCACGCGGAACGTGACCTTGTCGAGCAGCGGCTCGTCGCCCCACCAGTTCTCGTTCGGCACGAACGAGATGGTGCCGCCGTTCTTGTCGAACTCGTCGATCTTGTACGGGCCGGCGCCCCAGTCGGCGTTCGGCTCCTCGAGGTAGCCCTCGTTGAAGATCTCCGGGCTGTTCACGGCCGGGTGCAGCGGGTGCCAGAACAGGCCCTGCCACCAGGGGTACACCTGCGAGAAGGTGACCACGGCCTGGAACTCGTCCTCGCCCTGCTCGACCGACTCGATCAGCGAGTAGCCGTCGGTCGAGTTCGGGTTGTAGCCCTCTTCGCTCGAGCGGTTCGCCTCCCACGTGACCTTGTACGACTCCCACGTGAACGGCGTGCCGTCGTTGAAGGTCGCCTCGGGGTTGATCGTGAAGGTGACGACCGTCTTGCCGTCGACCTCCTCGGCCTCCCAGCCCGTGAGGTAGTTCGGGTTGGCCGACGCCTCGCCCTCCGGCGACATCAGGATCGTCTGCGGGTTGTACCACTCCCAGATGGTCGCGGTGTCGACCGAGCCGTCCGAGTGGTTCACGTTCATCTGCGGCGTGATCTCGGTGATGGGGAAGACGACCTCGCCGCCCTGCTCGAGGTTCTCGCGGGGCTGCGGGTTGTAGTCCGCGCCCTCGATCGTCTCGGCCGGCGTCTCCTCGGTCGTGCCTCCGCCGTTGCCGCCGCCGGCGCAGCCGGCGAGGGTGAGAGCGAGCGCGCCGCCTGCGGCGACCACGCCCAGCAGCTTGTGCTGCAGCTTCATCTTGGTGCTCCTTTCGGCGCCTGGTGGGCGCCCGTGGGATGGTGGGGACTGTTCAGTTGGATTGCGTGAGTCGGCGGCCGAGGGCCGCCGGCCGTCGGACATCAGCGGTAATGACAGGCGTTCACGTGGACGGGCTGCCCGTCTGCTGTGGCGCGCCCCGTGAGAGCCGGGGTCTCCGACTCGCAGCGGGAGCGCTCCGCGTCACCGAGCGTCTTGTACAGCGGGCACCGGCTCACGAACGGGCAGCCCTTGGGCTTCTCGGTCGGGCTGGGGAGATCCCCCGAGAGCACGATGCGCTCACGGGTCCGTTCCTTCACTGGATCGGGCACGGGGATCGCCGACAGCAGCGCCTGCGTGTACGGATGCTGCGGATTGTCGAACACCTCGTCCACGTCGCCGTGCTCGACGAAGCTTCCGAGGTACATCACCGCCACGCGGTCGGCGATGTGACGCACGACCGAGAGGTCGTGCGCGACGAACAGGTACGAGAGCCCCAGCTTGACCTTGAGCTCGTCGAGGAGATTGATGACGCCCGCCTGGATCGACACGTCGAGCGCCGAGACGGGCTCGTCGAGCACGACCACCTTCGGGTTGGTCGCCAGGGCGCGCGCGATGCCGATGCGCTGGCGCTGGCCGCCCGAGAACGCGGTCGGGAAGCGGTCGCTGTGCGCCGGGTTGAGGCCCACGAGGTCCATGAGCTCGTCGACGCGCGCCTCGACGCGCTCCCGCGGCTCGCGGATCGTGCGCAGCGGCTCGGCGATGATGTCGAACACCGTCATGCGGGGGTCGAGCGCGCCCATCGGGTCCTGGAACACGATCTGGATGTCGCGGCGCAGGCGCCGCTCGTCGCGGCCGCCCTTCACGTCGCCGACGCTCGTGCCCACGATCCGGATGTCGCCGTCGTCCTGCGGGACGAAGTCCATGATCTGCAGCAGGGTCGTGGTCTTGCCCGAGCCGGACTCGCCCACGATCGCCATGGTCTCGCCCTCGCGCACGTCGAACGTGACGCCCTTGACGGCGTGCACCTCGCCGATCTTGCGCTTCAGGAACGCGCCCTTGGTGAGCGGGAACGTCTTCGTGAGGTTCTCGACCTGCAGCGTGACGGGCCGCTCCTCGCGCGGGGTGCGCACCAGGTCGGAGGTCGGGATGACCGGCACGGGGTAGACGGGCGCGCCGTCGATCCGGCCGCTGCGGATCTCCTCGGCGCGGATGCAGGCCGCGCGGTGGTCGGCCTTGCCCCGGACCGGCAGCAGCTCGGGCTCCTTGCGGCGGCACGCGTCGACGACGATGGGGCAGCGGTCGGCGAACGGGCACGCGTCCGGCAGATCGATCAGCAGGGGAGGGTTGCCCTTGATCGGCACCAGCGGCTGCTTCTCGGCCTTGTCTACGCGCGGGATCGCGCCCAGCAGGCCGATCGAGTACGGCATGCGCGTGTCGCCGAACAGCTCGTCGACCGGCGCCTGCTCGATCGGCTTGCCCGCGTACATCACGAGCACGTCGTCCGCGATGTTCGCGACGACGCCCATGTCGTGCGTGATCATGATCACGGCCGCGCCGGTCTCGCGCTGCGCGGTCTTGATCAGCTCGAGGATCTGCGCCTGGATCGTCACGTCGAGCGCGGTGGTCGGCTCGTCCGCGATGATCAGCTTCGGATCGTTGGCCATCGCGATCGCGATCACGACGCGCTGGCGCATGCCGCCCGAGAACTCGTGCGGGAACGACTTGAGCCGCTTCTCGGGGTTCGGGATGCCCACGAGGCGCAGCAGCTCGATCGCGCGCTCGGTCGCGGCCTGACGCGACATCCGGCCGTTGTGGACCGTGAGCGCCTCGATGATCTGGTCGCCGATCGTGAACACCGGGGTGAGCGACGTCAGCGGGTCCTGGAAGATCATCGCGATGCCGTTGCCGCGCAGCTTCGACAGCTGGGCGTCCGTGCGGCCCAGCAGCTCCTGGCCGTCGAACACGATGGATCCGCCGATGCGGGCGTTGTCGTCGAGCAGGCCCATGACCGCGAGAGAGGTGACCGACTTGCCCGAGCCCGACTCGCCCACGATGCCGAGCGTGCGCCCGGGCATGAGGTCGAACGAGACGCCGCGCACGGCGTCGACCCGGCCGGCCTCGGAGGCGAAGCTGACGGTGAGGTCGCGGACGGAGAGGACGGGGCTGGTGGCGGGGCTCATGCGCGGCCTCCCGCCGCCGAGGTCGGGTCGAGGGCGTCGCGCAGGCCGTCGGCGACGAGCGCCATCGAGACGGTCAGCAGCGTGAGGACGGCGGCGGGGAAGTAGAACAGCCACGGCGCGCTCGACACCGTGCTGGCGCCGATGCCGATGAGCGAGCCGAGCGACACGTCGGGCAGCTTGACGCCGAAGCCGATGAACGACAGGCCGGTCTCGGCCACGACGGCGTTCACGACGCCGAGCGTGAAGTTGATCACGAGCAGCGAGCCGATGTTGGGCAGCATGTGGCGCAGCACGATCGTGATGCCGGGCACGCCCATGTAGCGCGCGGCGTGGATGTACTCGCGCTCGCGCAGCGACAGCGACAGGGTCCAGATCGTGCGGGCCGCGAAGAACCAGCTGACGAAGATCAGCACGAGGGCGATCACGCGCCAGTCGCCGCCCGAGTCGTTCGAGATCATCGACAGCAGCAGGAACGTCGGCGTCAGCATCAGGAAGTGGATGACGAACAGGCTGACCTTCTCGATCCATCCGCCGAAGTACGCGGCGGCGGCGCCCACGACCGCCGAGATGATCGTCGACCCGGTCGAGACCACGACCGCGATCATGAGCGACCGCTGCAGGCCGACGACGACCATCGCATAAAGGTCGTTGCCGGCGTTGTTGGTGCCGAACCAGTGGTCCGCGTTCGGCGGGTCGCTGAGCGCCAGGAAGTCCAGCTCGATGTGGTCGTACTTCTGGAACAGCGGTCCCAACACGGCGAAGACGACGAGCAGCGCGAAGATGGCCAGGCCCGCGAGCGCGGGGCGGTTGCGCGCGAAGCGGCGGGAGTAGAGCTCCCACTTCGACATGCGCTTGCGGCCGGCGCGCAGCTCGGGCTCGGAGGGCGGCGGGTTGTCGCCGTGCTCGAGCGGATCGATCAGCTGGTCTGCGATGCTCATGTTCAGCTCACCCGCACTCGGGGGTCCAGGATCACGACGGCGATGTCGGCGAGCACGGCGCCGATCGCCGTGAGCACGGCGCTGAACGCCGCGATCGCGACGACGCCGTGGATGTCGTTCAGCGTGATCGTGTCGAGGAAGTACTTGCCCATGCCCTCCCAGGCGAAGATCCGCTCGGTGAGGATCGCGCCCGTGAAGATGCCGGGGATGGAGAAGGCCACCTGCGTGGCGACGGGGATGAGCGACGTCCGCAGCGCGTGGCGGCGGATCGCCTGCTGCTTCGTGAGGCCCTTGGCGCGCGCCATCCGCACGTAGTCGGTCTTGATGTTGTCCAGCAGCAGCGAGCGCTGCAGGAAGTGGTACGTGGCGTAGCCGATCAGGACGAGCGACAGGGTCGGCAACACGAGGTGCTGCAGCTTGTCGACGAGCACGGGGAAGAGGCCCTCGACGCCCGGTGATGAAGCGCCGGTGACGAAGAAGATGCGCTCGCCGACCGCGTTGTTCAGCGCGATCGCCAGCAGAACGATGCCGAGCGCGGCGACCACGACGGGGATGTTCATGGTCACGATCGAGATGCCCTGCCACACGCGGTCGGCCGTCTTGTACTGCCGCGACGCCGTGTACACGCCGAGGCCGACGCCGAGCAGCGTGAGGAGGATGGTCGCGCCGAGCATCAGCTCCGCCGAGACCCACATGCGGTACGCGACCTGCTCGTTGACCGACTGCCCGACCGGGCTCACGCCCCAGTCCCAGCGCAGCACGATGCCGCTGATCCAGTTCCACCAGCGCGTCACGAGCGGCACGGTGTCGCTCAGGTTGCGCGGCTCGAGGAGATTCACGATCTCCTGCTCGGACAGGGGCGGACGGCGGCCGACGTAGTTCGCGCGGGGGTCCAGGTAACCCCAGGCCAGGAAATACGTGAGATTGGTCACCGCCACGATCATCAACAGCCAGCCCGCAGTGCGGCGCAGCAGGAATCGGATCAAGGCGTGGAACTCTTTCTGACGACGTTGTCGGCGACTCTACCCTCGGCCCGCAGTATCACCATGACGAGACGCGGATGGGCGAAAAGCGTTACCGATCTGTGCTCTCGTCGTGAAAAGCGCGCAACGTGCGGGTGACGACCGCGCAACCTGCATAGTGCACGCGCGAGCGCACGGAAGCAAGCCGCACGATGTGAGCGCTCCCGCGCGCGGCGGGCGGAGCGGGCCGCGCACCGTAGAATCGAACGGACATGTCACCCCGTGCCTCTACGCCGCTCGAGCCTGCCGCGACGCCCCCCGAGCGCATCCGCAATTTCTGCATCATCGCCCACATCGACCACGGCAAGTCCACGCTGGCCGACCGCATGCTGCAGATCACCGGCGTGGTCGCCGACCGCGACATGCGCGCGCAGTACCTCGACCGGATGGACATCGAGCGCGAGCGCGGCATCACGATCAAGTCGCAGGCCGTGCGCATGCCGTGGGAGCAGGACGGTCAGACGTTCGCGCTGAACATGATCGACACCCCCGGGCACGTGGACTTCACGTACGAGGTGTCGCGCTCGCTCGCCGCGTGCGAGGGCGCGATCCTGCTGGTCGACGCCGCGCAGGGCATCGAGGCCCAGACGCTCGCGAACCTGTATCTGGCGCTCGAGAACGACCTCACGATCATCCCCGTGCTCAACAAGATCGACCTCCCGGCGGCCGACCCGGAGCGCTTCGCGAAGGAGCTGGCCGACCTGATCGGCGGCCGTCCCGAGGACGTGCTGCGCGTGTCGGGCAAGACGGGACAGGGCGTGGAGGAGCTGCTGGACCGCCTGGTCGCCGAGATCCCCGCGCCGAAGGGCGACGCCGACGCGCCGGCCCGCGCGATGATCTTCGACTCGGTCTACGACGCCTACCGGGGCGTCGTCACCTACGTCCGAATGATCGACGGCACGCTCACTCCGCGTGAGCGCATCCAGATGATGTCGACCAGGGCGACGCACGAGCTCCTGGAGATCGGCGTGTCCGCGCCGGAGCCGGTCCCGTCCAAGGGCCTCGGCGTCGGCGAGGTGGGCTACCTGATCACGGGCGTGAAGGACGTGCGCCAGTCCAAGGTCGGCGACACCGTGACCACGGCGCGGAACCCCGCGACCCAGGCGCTGGCCGGCTACGTGGACCCCAAGCCGATGGTCTACTCGGGCCTGTACCCGATCGACGCGAGCGACTACCCGGACCTGCGCGACGCGCTCGACAAGCTGAAGCTGTCGGACGCCTCGCTCGCGTACGAGCCGGAGACGTCGGTCGCGCTGGGCTTCGGCTTCCGCTGCGGCTTCCTCGGCCTGCTGCACCTCGAGATCGTCACGGAGCGCCTGTCGCGCGAGTTCGGGCTCGACCTCATCACGACCGCGCCCAGTGTGATCTACGAGGTCACGACCGAGACCGGCGAGACGATCGTCGTGACCAACCCGAGCGAGTACCCCGACGGCAAGATCGGCTCGGTGTCGGAGCCCATCGTGCGCGCGTCGATCCTGACGCCCAAGGACTACGTCGGCACGGTCATGGATCTCTGCCAGTCGCGCCGCGGCACCATGCTCGGCATGGACTACCTGTCCGAGGAGCGCGTCGAGCTGAAGTACACGATGCCGCTCGGCGAGATCGTCTTCGACTTCTTCGACCAGCTGAAGTCGCGCACGCAGGGCTACGCGAGCTTCGACTACGAGCCCGCCGGCCGCCAGGAGGCCGACCTCGTGAAGGTCGACATCCTCCTGCAGGGCGACCGCGTCGACGCGTTCAGCGCGATCGTGCACCGCGAGAAGGCCTACTCCTACGGCACGACCATGACGGAGCGGCTGCGCAAGCTCATCCCGCGTCAGCAGTTCGAGGTCCCCATCCAGGCCGCCATCGGCGCGCGCGTGATCGCCCGCGAGAACATCCGCGCCATGCGCAAGGACGTGCTCGCCAAGTGCTACGGCGGCGACATCAGCCGCAAGCGCAAGCTCCTCGAGAAGCAGAAGGAGGGCAAGAAGCGCATGAAGATGGTCGGACGCGTGGAGGTCCCCCAGGAGGCCTTCATCGCGGCGCTCTCGGGCGACGTCGAGACCAAGGCCAAGTAAGCCGAAGGGCACCGGTTCCCCAGGGGGACCCAGGCGAAGGAAGTAGGCTGACCCGCATGCGTCGCGGAACGTTCCAGGACGACGAGACGGTCGACTATGCGGCGGTCGGCGCCACGCAGGCGCAGGACCTGCTGCAGTACCCGCCGGAGCACAGCATCCCGGCGGCCGATTCGTGGCGCATCGGCAGCGGCGAGGACCGCTTCCGCACCGCCGGCGAGGCGCTGCTGTCATGGGGCGCGCTCAAGGGGGCGGGCCTGAAGGTCACGGACGTCCGCCCGGCGCCCGGCCCCGCGTACTCCGGCGTCAGCTTCGACGGCGAGGGCAACCCCGTGACGCCCTCGAAGCTCGAGGCCGACCAGCGCTACGACGCCGAAGGCACGCCGTGGGCCGGACCGGGCACCACGCTGCGCGTGCACGGACGGGTCGAGGGCATGCGCGCCGACGCCGAGCTGCGGGTCATCTTCGTGATCGAGGAGCCGCGCCGCATCGGGTTCGCGCTCGGCACGGTCGGCGGCTCGATGGTCAGCGGCGAGGAGTCGTTCATGATCGAGTGGCGCGACAACGACGAGGTGTGGTTCACGGTCAAGGCGTTCGACCGCCCCGTGGGTCTGCTCTACCGGATGTTCCGCGGGTTCGTGCGCCGTCGCCGCCGCGTGCTGTTCGCGGGGTACCTCCGCGCCATCTCGCCGCTGTTCGCCACGCCCGGCTCCTGATGGGCCGATCCTGATGGCCGGTCCGCTGCCGGTCGGCGACCCGGCTCCCGCCGACGGGCGCCTTCCCGAGGGAATCCGGGTCGATCCGCAGACCGACTTCGGTGTCTACCTGCACGTGCCGTTCTGCCGCGTGCGGTGCGGGTACTGCGACTTCAACACCTACACGTCGGGCGAGCTGCGCGGCGCCCGCCAGGACGAGTACGCCGACACGCTGCTGCGCGAGGTCGCGCTGAGCCGCGACGTGCTCCTCGAGGCGGGCGGGCTGCGGCCCGCGCGCACGGTGTTCTTCGGCGGCGGCACGCCCACGCTGCTTCCCGCCGGCGACCTCGCCCGAATGCTCGACGGCGTGCGCGACGCGTTCGGGATCGCGGAGGACGCGGAGGTGACGGTGGAGGCGAATCCCGACACGGTCACGCCGGATGTCGCCCGGGAGCTCGCCGACGCAGGCGTGACCCGGATGTCCGTCGGCATGCAGTCCGCCGTGCCGCACGTCCTCGCCGCGCTCGATCGCACCCACACGCCGTCCAACGTCCGCACGGCGGTGGACGCGGCACGCGAGGCCGGCCTCGACGTGAGCGTCGACCTGATCTACGGCGCGCCCGGCGAGTCGCTCGCCGACTGGGAGGCCTCGCTCGACGCGGCGCTCGCCCTCGAGTCCGATCACCTCTCGGCGTACGCCCTGATCATCGAGGACGGCACCAAGCTGGCGCGCCAGATCCGGCGCGGCGAGGTCCCGGCGCCCGACGACGACCTGCAGGCCGACATGTACGAGCTGGCGGATGCGCGGCTCGCCGCCGCCGGCTTCGAGTGGTACGAGATCAGCAACTGGTCGCGCGGCGAGGAGCACCGCTCCCGTCACAACCTCGCCTACTGGCGTGGCACCGACTGGTGGGGCTTCGGTCCCGGCGCCCACAGCCATGTCGGCGGCCTGCGGTGGTGGAACGTGAAGCACCCCGCCGCCTACGCGCAGCGCCTCGCGCTCGGCGAGTCGCCCGCGGCGGGACGCGAGACGCCGGACGCCGACGCCCGCGCGCTCGAGCGCGTGCTGCTCGAGAGCCGCATCCGCGAGGGGCTCCCGATCGCGGCGCTCGGAGACGACGCGCGGCGGGCCGTCGCCGGCCTGGTAGCCGACGGCCTGGTCGACGGAGCGGCGGCCGTGCGGGGGCGTGTCGTCCTGACGCTCCAGGGGCGCCTCCTGGCGGACGCCGTCGTGCGCGCGCTGACCGCCTGAAGCGCCCGGGTGTATCACGCGGTGCGGCCGCGGCTCCCTTCTGCAGAGGCGGCGGCGGCCATGCCGCCGCGAAGGGGGACACCATGACGCCCGACGACGGCTTCGGCCCCACCGCCCCCGCGGCCGGCGCGACGCCCCCGTTCGTCGTGGCGGGTCCCACGCAGCTGGCCCTCGACGGCGGACGCCGCGGCAGGGCCTCGTTCACGGTCTCGAACGTGTCGGGACGTCCCGTCCGGGCCCGCCTGATCGTGACGCCCGGGCCCGACGCGGCCGCGGGCTGGTTCACGATCGCGGGCGACGCGGAGCGCTCCCTGCCGCTGGCCGGCACCACCACGGTCGACGTCGACGTGGCCGTGCCGGCGGACGCCCCCGAGGGCGCCCGCGCGTTCACGCTCGGCGTCGCGCTCGAGGAGTCGCCCGATCAGGTGGTGCCGGGGCCCACGGTCGCGCTCGCCGTCGCACCGGCAGGCAGGCGGCGCTTCCCCTGGTGGATCGTGATCGTCGCGGCGGTGGCGCTCGTCGTGCTCGCGGGCGGCGGCATCCTGATCTGGATGCTGACGCGCCCGGAGGCCGTCGGTCCCGGCCCCTCGCCGACCCCGAGCCCGAGCGAGACCCCGACCCCGACGCCCGTGCCGACCGGGCCGGCCGTGATCCTCCAGACGACCGTGGTGCAGGACACCACGCCGGTGTACGCCGACCTCGACGAGGACGGCGAGCCGGACATCCTGCTCACCGACAACGACTTCTCGTTCCTCGCCTTCTCTCACCCCACGTTCGTCTACGGGCCGATGCGCGGCGTCGAGTTCATCGGGGAGCCGCGATTCGACCTGTGCCGCGACGTGATGCTCCGGGACTCCGTCGAGATCCAGGACGGCTGGCCGACCAGCTACGTGTGCACGTTCACGACCGGCGGCCACGCCGCCGTGCTCGAGGTGGGACCGACGGGCGCCGGCGAGCCGCGCGAGATCGCGGTCACGGTGTGGGAGTGAGGAGCGGAATGTCCGATGCTCCGACTCCGGGACCGGGAGACTTCGGCCCCGACGGGCCCGCGCCGTCATCCGCGCCGCCGTTCTCGGTCGCGGGTCCGACGCAGGTGGCGATCGACGCCGCCCGGCGCGGAACGGGATCCTTCACCGTGTCGAACGTCACGGGGCGCCCCGTGAAGGCGCGTCTGATCGTGCGCGCCGGGGCCGGCACGGAGGAGCGCTGGTTCTCGATCGTCGGGGAGGCCGAGCGGGCGCTGCCGACCGCCGGGACCACGACGGTCGACGTGACCGTGGCCGTCCCGGATGACGCGCCTGCCGGGGCCGGGACCTTCGCGATCGGCGCGGCCCTGGAGGAGTCGCCGGATCAGGTGGTGTCCGGCCCCACCGTGGCTTTCACCGTGCCCGAGCGAGCCCGCCGCCGGTTCCCGTGGTGGATCGTCGTCGTGGCGGCGGCGCTGCTCGCGGCGGGCGCGGCGCTGATCTGGTGGCTCACGCGCGAGGAGCCCGCGCCGGAGCCGACGCCCGCGGCGACCACGGGCCCTCCCGTGATCGAGCACGAGGTGTTCGCCGCGTATGAGTTCGAGGCGTACGGAGGTCTCTCGTACGATCTGGACGCCGGACGGAGCGTGGACGCGGCCGTGGACGTGACCGGTGCCGATCTGTCGTTCTCCGGTGAGTTCCACAGCTCGGGCTTCCTGAACGCGGTGGGGTACTTCTCCGCCCGGCTGGCCGTCGTGCCCGACCCGACCTTCGAGGCCTGCGAGGCGGCCACGGACTACACCCAGGGCCAGCCGCTGCCCATCCCGGCGGACGAGACCACCTACGTCTGCGTCGACCTGACGGATCAGCAGCGCCGCGCGCTCCTGGAGGTCCGCCCGACCGAGGCGGGCAGCGGCGTGCACGTGATCGCGGCCACCGTGTGGGCCCGCGGCGAGTAGGCGTTTCTCCCGCAGGACGGTATCTCCGTCGGCGGGTGCGCCTCCTTCAGGGTGCGCGGCGACCCGCCGTGCGGTGCCGAAGGGGGGGGCGGGCATGAGCGCGAGCGAGCAGCTCGGCGCGGACCTGGTCGCCGCGCTCGAACCGGTCGAGCGCTGGGCGGCGGAGGCGACCGGCCTGCCGGTGGTGTTCGACGAGGGCGACGCCGCGGCGGGCGGAGCCGTGCTGCTGCGTCCGCTCTCGATCGCGCTCGCACCCGCGACCGGGCCGGTGCTCCGGCACATCTCGAGCGCCGAGGTGACTCTCGACGTGCTCGTCACCGTCGTCGGCCGGAACGCCTACGACTCCGCGCGAGCCGCCGTCGCCCTCGCCCTCGCGGCCCAGACCGACGTCTCGTGGCGGCTCGAGCCCGGTCCGGTCGACCCGGGTCTGTGGCGGGCCCTCGGGCGCCCGCCGCAGCCGGCCTTCATCCTGCAGGTGCCCGTGCGACGCCTGATCGAACGCGCCGCCGCGCCGCCCGTGCGCGAGCCGCTGCATGCCGACCTCGTGCCGATGCCGGCCGATCCCCGGGGCCGGGAGGCCCCACTCCGCTCGGGCACGGCGCCCGTCGGATAGTGCCGAGAAAGGACCGTCATGCCCCAGTACCTGACTCCGGGCGTCTACGTCGAGGAGATCATGGGCGGTGCACGCCCCATCGAGGGGGTGGGCACCCAGGTGGCCGCCTTCGTCGGGTTCGTCACGGACCCGGATGCGCCGGTGGGCGTCCCCACCGCCGTGAACAACTGGACCCAGTACACCAGCGTGTTCGGCGGGGACGGGCCCAGCAGCGCGCTCACGCTCGCGGTCCACGGGTTCTTCCTGAACGGCGGGGACCGCTGCTACGTGCTCAACGTCGGGCCCGACGGCACCGTGGGCGGCACCGCCGACAGCCCCGGGATCTCGGCGCTGGAGCACATCGACGAGATCGCGATCGTGGCGGCTCCGGGGATGACGGACGCCGGGTCGTACGACGCGGTCCTCAGTCACTGCGAGCTCATGCGCGACCGCGTGGCGGTGCTGGACGCCCCGGCGGACGTCGCCGACCTGAACGCGCTGACCCGTCCGGCGAAGCCGCGCTCGCCCGGTGCCTCCGCGTCGGGCGGCTCGGCGTCGGACGCGGAGGCGGGTGACGCCGACTCGGGCGAGGCCGCGTCGCCGCCGAAGCCTCGGGCGTCGGGCGACGGGGCCGCGCCGCGCCAGTCCGAGTGGGGTGCCGTCTACTTCCCGTGGATCCGCGTCCTGGATCCGCTCACGGGCGCGCTCGTCGACGCCCCGCCGTCCGGCCACGTGGCCGGCGTGTGGGCGCGCACCGACGGCAGCCGTGGGGTGCACAAGGCGCCCGCGAACGAGACCGTGCGCGGCGCGCTCGACCTGACGCGGGCGCTCACCCCGAGCGAGCAGGGGCTGCTCAACAGCGCGGGCGTCAACGCGATCCGCAGCATCCTGGGGAGCATCCGGATCTGGGGCGCGCGCACCCTCGCCGGCGGCTCGAGCGAGTGGCGGTACCTGCCGGTGCGCCGGCTGTTCGCCTTCGCCGAGGAGTCGATCCAGCAGGGCACCGGATGGGTGGTGTTCGAGCCCAACGACCAGGTCCTGTGGAACGCGATCCGGCGTGACATCCGGGCCTTCCTGCGCCGCCTGTGGCGCGACGGCGCGCTGCTGGGCGCGACCGAGCGCGAGGCGTTCTTCGTCAAGTGCGACGCCGAGACCAACCCGCAGGAGAACATCGACGCCGGCATCGTCACCGCCCTCATCGGGATGGCGCCGGTCAAGCCGGCCGAATTCATCGTGTTCAAGGTGAGCCAGTACGCGGCCGCCGGAGGAGAGGAAGCACAGTGAGCGATGCGACGGCGGCGCCCTCGGCGTCCGCGAAGACCCAGTGGACCGACCCGTTCGGCGCCTACAACTTCAAGCTCATGATCAGCGGGATGGCGGTCGGGCACTTCACCGAGTGCTCCGGGCCTCAGGTGACCATCGACACGGTCGAGTACCGGGAGGCGGGGCAGGCGCAGGTCGTGCACCACATCCCGACCATCACGACGTACGGCGAGATCACGCTGCGCCAGGGCCTCACCCGGTCGACCGAGCTGTGGGACTGGTTCATGGCGACGGTCGCGGGGGAGATCCGGCGCCTGCCGGTGTCGATCATCCTCCTCGATTCTCGGGGCACGACGCCGGTCATGCAGCTGGACCTCGACCAGGCCCTGCCCGTGCGGTTCCTGGGCGCCGACCTCCGGGCGACCGCCCGCGAGGTCTACATCCAGGAGTTCGGGCTGAAGTACGAGTCGATCGAGAGGGTGGGCTCGCGCGATGGCTGACCGGCACGGCCCCGCGCGTCGGGGCGCCGCGGGCGTGCTGCGGCGGGTGCGGCAGGCGCTCGCCGGCGTGTGGCGCGCGCTGGTCCGCCGCGACCCGCCCGCCCGAGTGGGCGCCGGTCCGGGGCCGGCCGCCCCTCGGGGCGCGCCGCCGGACGACCCGCACCTCGCGGGGACGGATCCCGACATCGCCGCGTACGTCGCGGCGCGCGATCCCGAATGGTTCGCGTTCGAGGCCGGGGATCCGGCGGCGGCGGAACCCGCTGCCGGCCCCGGCCCCGGCCCCGGCGCCCGCGTGCGCGGCGAGACGGAGCGCACGGAGGCTCACGGAAGGGTCGCTGTGACGCACGTCGATCCGCCCGCGCGGCCGAGGGCACCCGGCGCCCCGGCGGCTCCCGCGCCCGCGACGGCGTCGGCGGCCGGGGAGTCCCCCGCGGAACCCTCCGGCGCGCCTCACGTGGCGTTCCGCGCGGCGACGCCGACCGCGGCACCCCCGCCCTCGGCACCCGAGCACGCCCCCTCCTCGCCGGCGGCCGCGCGGCCGGCGGGGGTCCGCGTGGAGCAGCGCGTACGCCGGGAGCCGAGGACCGTGCCGTTCCCCGAGCCGGGTGCGACGAACCGCGTCCTCAGCGGCCCCGCGCCTCTTCCCGCCGTGCCGCAGGATGGGCCGGAGACCCCGCAGCGCGCGAGCGACGACAGGATGACGCCCGCGAGCCCCCGGCCGACGCCGCCGGAGACGCGGTCGCGCGAGCAGCGCCCGGGGGAGCCGGCGACGTCTCCGTCGCCGGCGTCGGAGCGGCACCCGTTCCCGGTGCTCGATGCCGCACCCGGCGCGTCGTCCGCGCCCCGCGCGCTCCCGCGGCGGGCGGACCGGCCTGACTCCGGCCCCGAGGCCGAGGCCGGGGCGCGCGGGCGCGGGGCATACGCGGGCGTGGGCGCCGCGCCGTGGCCGGAGCTGCCGCCGCGCCCCGCCGACCGGTCGCCGCGGGACGGCGCCCTCGCCGACCACGCCGCCGGGTGGGCGGCGCAATGGGGCTGGGCAGGCGATGCGTCCGCCGACCCGCTCGTGGCCGAGCAGCGGAGGACGTGATGGAGCGCGTGGCGTTCATCGACGAGCAGACCGGCGCACGCGTGACGTGCATGCTCAACCCGGAGCACGTCGTGCAGCGGCGCGTCGCCGGCCTCGCCCCGCGGCGCGGCGGCTCGGGGGTCGTGTCCGGTGCCGCCCTCAGCGACTCCCCGCTGCTGCACACCGGCGGCGGGCGGACCGAGCTCGACCTGCAGCTGCTGTTCGACGTCGACCTGGTGCCCCCTCCGCTCGCGCCGCCGGCTCCCGCCGCCTCCGGGGCGGACGGCGGTGCGCCGCCACCGGCCGCCGTGCGCGCGGACGTGCGGGACTACACCCGCGCGCTCTGGCAGCTCGCGGAGAACAGCGATCCCTCCGGGCGCGGCGTGCCGCACGTGCGCATGGTGCTCGGCAAGAGCTGGAACGTCCTCGCCGTCGTCGAGGCCGTGGCCGAGCGGTTCGAGAGGTTCGACCGCAACGGCACGCCGGGACGCTCGTGGATGAGCCTGCGGCTCGTGCGCGTGCCGGATCCGAATCCGCCGGCTCCCGAGACGCCTCCCGCCGCGGACATCCCCGATGCGGCGGCCGCTGCTGTCGCGGCCGCCGCGCCCGCCGCGGTCCACACGGTCATCGGAGCCGGGCCGGGCGACGACGGCGCCCCGAGCGGCGGCGAGACGCTCGCCGAGCTGGCGGCGCGCTGGTTCGGAGGCCGGGCCGCGCTGTGGCGCTGGATCGCCGACGTGAACGGCCTCGACGACGTGGTGTGGCCCGAGCCGGGCAGGGAGCTCATCGTCCCGCCCGCGCCGGAGCAGGTCTCGACGGGGGAGCGGCCATGACCGACACGATCGACCTCGTCGCGCCCGCCCCGGCGGTCATCCCGGGCGTGCGCGTGCGCGTGGACGGCGCGGAGCTCGACGTCGACCGGGTCGCCCGGCTGACCTCGGTGCGCGTCCGGCGCGAGGCGAGCGCGCCGGCCGCGTGCGCGCTGGTGTTCGAGGACCCGGTGGACCCCGCCGCGCTCGAATCGGCTCTGACGCCTGGTGCCGGCCTCGACGTGGCGGTCGAGGGGCACGCCGTCCCGCTGTTCACCGGCGACGTGGTCGTGCTGGAGCGCGCGTTCCGCGCGGACGGCAGCGTGGCGATGACCGCCCGCTGCCAGGACGCCGCCCACCGGCTGCGCCGCGACTCGCAGCTGCGCGCGCACGTCGACGTGTCCCTCGCCGAGCTCGTGCGCGAGCTCGCCGAGCCGGCGGGCCTGTCCGTCGCCGCGGGCGAGGAGGGCCCTCGACTGCCGCGGCTGCTGCGCGACGGCCGGTCCGCGCTGGACCTGCTCACCAGACTGACGCGCGAGGCGGGGCTGTGGTGGCAGGTGGACGCCGCGGGCGGCACCCTGCGCCTGTTCGACGGATCCGGGATCGGGCACGAGGCGCGCGCCGCGTACGGCGACGGGCTGATCGAGGCGGTGGTCACCGACAGCGCGCTCGCGCATCGCTCCGGCTGGCGCGTGGTGGGGTGGGATCCGGTCACGGGGGAGGTGTCGGACGGCTCGGCCGACTCGGGCGTCGACGACCCCGACGCTCGCGACGCCGTGCGGGGCGGCGCCGTGGCATCCGGGGCCGACGAGCTCGAGGCGCTCGCCCGGGGACTCGCCGCCGAGGACGGCGCATCGGCGCGCGTCGTGCGTGCGGTCGTCGAGGGTCATCCAGAGCTCGGCCCGGGCAGCGTGCTGCGCCTCGCGGGACTCACGCCCGGCGCTACCGGGGACTTCGTGCTGCTGGCCGCGGACCACGTGATCGACGCGTCGGGCGGGTACACGTGCACGGTCACGTCGGAGCCGCCCGCGCACCTGCGGGCCCTCGGACCCGCCGGAGGGCGGCCGCCGCGCGGCGCCATGACGCTGACCGCGGCTCAGGTGCTGCGCGTCGACGATCCCGAGGCGCGGGGCCGCGTGCGGGTGACGCTGCCGGCGTTCGACGGCCTCGAATCCGAATGGCTGCCGGTGCTCGCACTGGGCGCGGGCGAGGGGAAGGGCCTGGCGCTGCAGCCGGACGTGGGCGACAGCGTGCTCGTCGCGCACGAGGCGGGCGACCCGGGCAGGGGCGTCGTCCTCGGAGGGCTGCGCACGAGCGACGGCGGCGAGCCGGGCGTCGGCGTCGTCGGCGGAGCCGTCGGCGTGTACGGGATGCGGCTGCCGTCCGGCCAGTCGCTGCGCCTGAGCGCGGACGGGGACGCGCTCGCGCTCGCGAACGCCGCAGGCAGCCGCGTCGCCCTCACCGACACGGGCGTGGTCGTCCATGCCGCCGGCGACCTCGTCCTGGAGGCGCCCGGCCGGCTGCTGCGACTGCGCGCCGGACGGATCGAGCTGGAGCGGGCGTGAGCGGGGGATGACATGTGGTTCTGGGTGACGGCGGATGCCGATGTGAGGTGCGACCACAAGCTCGGCCGTGTGGCGATGATCGCCGGCGAGGACTTCGTGTTCGTCGGGGCCCGGCCCGTGGTGACGGGCGACGAGCCGTTGCGGCGGCCGATCGGCGGATGCCCGAACGTGAACGTCGGCATCAAGCCGTGCACCACGACGTTCGACGTGCAGACCGGCCGGTCCGGGTTCGTCACCATCGCGGGGCGGCCGGTCATCCGGGCGGATCTCGCGGGCACGACCGACGGCACCCCGCAGGGTGGGGTGCGGTACCGGGTCGAGCATCCCGGGCAGCTCCTGGTGTCGGAGATGCCATGAGCACCCGGGCCCCCGTCAGGCGGACGCCGCCCGTCACGACCGGATGGCGCTTCGCCCATCCCGACTCCGGTCGCGGTCCGGGCGGGCTGACGATCGCCGACACCGGCAGGGTGGAGCTCGTGCGGGGCGCGGACGCCGTCCGGCAGTCGCTCATCCTGCTGCTCTCCACCGTGCCCGGCGAGCGCGTCATGCGCCCGGACTACGGGTGCGAGCTGGCGCGGCTTGTGTTCTGGCCGAACGACGACACCACGGCGGGCCTGGCGATCCACTACGTGCGGCGCGCGGTCGAGCGCTTCGAGCCCCGCGTCGTCGTGCTCGGTCTCGACGCCGGCCCGGCGCCGGACGCACCCGACCGCCTGGAGGTCGTGCTCGACTACCGCCCGAGGCTCGGCGGCCCGGCCGACCGGCTGGTCGCCTCGATCCCGCTGCAGGGGGCTGAGTGACATGGCTCTTCCCATTCCGAACCTGGACGACCGGGACTTCGCCCGGCTCCTCGCCGACGCCAAGGCGCTGATCGAGGCGCGCAGCCCCGAGTGGACGGATCTGTCGCCCGGCGATCCCGGCGTCACCCTGCTCGAGGTGTTCGCCTACCTCACCGACACGCTGATCTATCGCGTCAACCGCCTCCCGGAGAAGGCCTTCGTGCAGTTCCTCGACCTCATCGGCGTCAAGGTCATGCCGCCGGCCGCGGCGAGCGTGGACCTGGAGTTCTCACTCGCGGCCGCCGCGGCGACGGACGTGGTGATCCCGCGCGGCAGCCGCGTGATGACCGCGCGCTCCGGCGCGGACTCGCCGGTCTTCGCGACCGCCGAGGACGCGCGCATCGCGGCCGGGTCGCGGACGGCCATGGTGCGCGCGCACGCCGGCGAGATCGTCGAGGCCGAGCCGCTCGGCGTGGGGAACGGCCGCCCTGGGCAGTCCGCACGGGTGGCGCGCCCGCCGATCTCGCTCGCGACCGGCGACGTGCTCGACCTGGTCGTGGGGGTCGAGGCCGAGCCGGACGAGCTCGGCAACCGGGAGCCGGCCCGCGAATCCGGCGGCGTCACCTATCGGATCTGGACCGAGACCGAGCACTTCGGCGCGCCCCCGGGACCGGACGACGAGCGCCACCTGTACGTGGTCGACCGCGCCGAGGGCGTGATCGCGTTCGCGCCCGCGGCGCACGCCGATCCCGGCGGCGGCCTCGCCGCGCAGCCCGTGGCCCTGGCGGCGGTGCCCGCCGCTGGCCGCCGCATCGTCGCCTGGTACCGCCGCGGCGGGGGCGCGAACGGCAACGTCGCCGCCGGCACTCTGACCGTCCTCAAGGACGCGATGCCGGGGGTGTCGGTCACCAACCCCAGAGGCGCCACCGGCGGACGGGACCGCGAGACGCTCGAGAACGCGATGATCCGCGGACCCCAGTCGCTGCACACGCTGGACCGCGTCGTGACGGGGCGCGACTACGAGCAGTTCGCCGTGGCCGCGCACGGCGGCGTGTCGCGCGCTCGCGCCGTGACGCGCGCCGAGGCGTGGACGGGCGCCCCGCCCGGCGAGGTCCAGGTGTACGTGGTGCCGGGCCTCGAGGGCGGCTCCTTCGCCCCCGACGTGCTGGAGGCGCGGATGAGCGCGCAGGTGCTGGAGCGGCTGGAGGAGGCGCTGCACGCCCGTCAGCCGATCGGCACGCGCGTGCGCGTGCGATGGGCGGGTCTCATGCCCATCCGGGTGCGGGCCTCCGTGGTGGTGCACCGCGCCGAGGACCGCGTCGCGGTCGAGCGCCGGCTCCGCGACCGGCTCGACCGGATGCTCTCGCCCGTGCCGCTCGACGGTGCGGGCGGATGGCCCTTCGGCGAGCACCTGCGGGTCGCGCGGGTCTACGACGCGCTGCAGGGCGAGCGGGGCGTGCGCTACGTGTCCGACGTCCGGCTGGTCGTCGACGAGGTGCCCGACGCCGTGTCGGCGACCGTGCGCGATCCGAATCATCCGCGCACCTGGTACGCGGGCGGCGGCGCGCGCGTGTTCCGCACGGTGGACGACGCGCGCGGCTGGGTCGCGGTGGCGCGCATCGAGGGAGAGGTCGTCGAGCGGATCGGCGTGCTGCGCGAGGCACCCGGGTGGGTCGTGGCCTGCACGCGGGTCGGGGACACCGAGTCCAGCGTGGTCCACGCCTCGGCCGACTACGGCGAGACCTGGAGCCGGATCGCCCAGTTCGAGTTCCATGTGGAGGACGTCGCGCTCGCGCTGATCGACGGCGCGCCGCATACGTTCCTCGCCACGGACGCCGGCCTGTTCCGGCAGCCGCTGCGCGAGGGCGCGGTGGGCGACCGCCTGCTCGTCGTCGGGGAGGACGCGGGCCTGGGCTTCTACGCGGTGACGACCGTCGTCGATCCCTCCGGCGAGCTGCGGGTCGCGGCGGCCGCGCAGGAGCTCAAGGGCGTGTACCTGTCGTTCGACGAGGGGCGTCCGGGGACGTTCACGCAGACCGGTCTGACGGGGCAGGACATCCGCGTGCTGCGCACGCTGGAGCTCTCCAACCGGCGCGTGCTCGTGGCCGGCGCGTACGCGACCGGCGACGAGGAGGGCGCAGGCGTGTTCCGCGTCGAGCTGCACGGCACCGAGCTCGACGCGCAGGGCTGGGGCCCCGTGGGGGCGAACTGGACGGGCGGCAGCTGCCGGGACGTCGCGTTCATCGGCGACACCGTCCTGGCCGCCACCGAGCGCGCCGGCGTGACGGTCGCGAACCCGCGGCAGGCGAACGGCGTCTGGAGAACCCCGACGCGCGACTGCGGCCTGCCGCTCCGCGAGACCGGCGCGTTCCAGGCGCTGCGCAGCGTGGCCGCAGGGGACGCGGTGCCGCCGCTCGTGCTGACGGGCGGCCCCGCAGGCCTGTTCCGAAGCTCCGACGGCCGCACCTGGCGACCGGCCGCGCCGGCAGAGCTGTCCGACGAGGTCGCCCTGCCGCCGAACTGGCTTTTCGCCCCCGGCGCGCACGAGATCGACGTGGGGTACGGCGATGCGGGCTGAGAGGATCGGGCGGCTCCTTCCCGAGGTCCACCGGCGCACGATCGTGCCGGGCACGCCGATCGCGGCCCTCGTCGACGTGATGGCCGAGCTGCACGCGCCCGTCGAGGACGTGCTCGCCGACCTGCCGTCGCACTTCGACCCGCAGCGCGCACCCGACCGGTTCGTGCCGTTCCTGGCGCACTGGGTCGACCTCGCGCGCTGGATCGACGACGCCTCGGGCGAGTTCGACACGGGCGTCGGGCGCCTCCGGCAGGTGATCGCCGCGGCGCCGCGCCTGTCGCGACGGCGCGGGACCGCGGAGGGGCTGCGGGAGGCGCTCGAGTGGGCGCTCGGCGTCTCGGGCGTCCGCGTAGACGAGGCCGCGGCCGACGAGTCCGGTGCGCCCCGGCTGTTCCACGCGCGGGTCGTCCTGCCGCGAGAGGCGGCCCCGCACCTGGCGCTCGCGCGGCGGATCGTGGCGCAGGAGAAGCCGGCGCACGTCACGGTCGAGCTCGTGTTCGCGGACCCCGGTCCGGGCTCTGCCGACGCCCATCCGGAGCCGGGTGACGAGCCCGCGGCCCCCGAGGCACCGCCGACGCTGCCCGTCGGCGCGCCGCCCTCGTCGCCGGAGCCCTTGCTCCCCGGCGCCGAGCCGCCCGCGGCGGGGGAGCCGCCGGGATGAACGTGAAGGCGCTCGTCGTGGTGCTGGTCGCCCTGGTCGTGGCGGCCGGGCTCGTGCTGTTCTACGGCGCGCTGAAACCCCCGGCATCGCCCGACGACGCGCGCGGCGGCGTGGAGGGATCGCTCGGCTGGCTCGACCTGAGCCGGCCCCTGTCGTTCGAGGACGTCGCGGACGCGCCGTGCGCCCGCGCGGATCTGGAGGCGCTCGTCGTGCCGGCGGCGAGCGCCTGCAGTGCGGCGGTGCCCGACCCGGCGCGGATCCTGCTCTGCACCGAGACGCCCGGCGACGTGATCGTGAGGACGAGGGGCGCCGACTACCCGGAGCAGGAGGTCGACGCCGCCGACCTGTCGTGCGCGAGGCCGGTCGCCGTCCCCGTGTACGACGACGAGAGCACGCTCATGCTCGTGTGCACCGCCGTGGCGGGCGAATGCGTGGTGCGGGTGCTCCCGCCCGAGGATGCCGGGTGACCGCGCTCTGCATCACGCGCCGGCGGTGGGAACCGTGGCGGTCCCCGCGTCGCGCTCGCGCAGGGCCCCGCCGCCCTGGCGGCCCAGGCTCAGCTGCTTCAGGACGGCGACGACGCCGCCGATGAGCACGAGGAACCCCCACACGGCGCCGACCACCGCGGTGATGAGCGCGGCGAGCGCGTCGGCGATGCTCACCACGATCCCCGGGACGACCGAGTGCAGCACCATCGTCAGGAGCGTGAGGAGAAGGACCAGCAGCAGGAAGAACACCATCCGCTTGCTGCCGAGCATGCGCGGCTGCGCCACGATGAGGAATGCGACGGCGGCGAGCTGCAGTACCAGGGCCGCCCCCAGGATCGCCGCCGACGCGCCGACATCGAAGAACCCGAACACCGCGAGGTAGGCGAGCGTGCCGAAGGGGGCCGCCAGGAACAGCGCCACCATCGTGGTGAGGGCGGCGAAGGCGAGCAGGGCCAGCAGCACGCCGGCGACCGCGGCGCCGAGGCCGCCCACGAGGCTCGCGATGCCGTTCACGAGCGCGCCCGCGCGGTGCCCGATCAGCAGCGGCAGGGCCATGAGCCCCACCATCAGCAGCGTCAGCGCGAGCGGCAGCGCCAGGAACGGGATGCCGAGGCCCGGCGGGTCCTCGGCCTCCGCTCCGAACGCGCCGTCCTCGGCGATGGCCGCGACGTCGCCCGCGTCCACCCCCTCGGGCAGCGACGCGCCCGGCTGGGCGAGCGCCGCGATGCGCTCGCCCAGGGGTGGCGGCGACACGACGACCCCCGCGCCGACGCAGGCGAGCACCGCCAGCAGGATCGCCGCGACGGCGACCCACAGCGCCCACCTGCGCAGGCTGTCCACGGGGCGCCGCGCGATCTCTCAGAGTGCCAGCAGGATGCCGCCGGCCACGAGGCCGACGACGAGGATGCCCGCCGCGACGTACCAGGCCCAGTCGGGCGGCACGAACTTTCCGCCGTACGAGGGCTGGAGCGACGCGTGCGGCGTCGCGGTGGCGCCCGCGATGAAGGCGACCGCGACGGCGGCGAGGAAGGCGACGCCGATGACGATGAAGCCGGCCTCGGAGCGCATGATCCCGACGACGACGGCGGTGACGCCCGCCGCGACGCCCAGGATGTAGCCCGCGATCGTGAGCACGAGCTTGACGGTGGGATTGCCGGTGATGCCGTTCAGCGTGGTGTTCATGCTCTGAGGAGCCCGCGCCGCGCCCCGCTGATACCCGCCGTGTGCGCCGGAGACGCGCGGCGCTCGCAGCGCCTTCGGCGTCATCCGGGTGGATCCTCGCTAGAATTGGCACTCAGAACGAGCGAGTGCCAGGCGACGTCGGGGAGGTGCGGCATGGTCACGGAACGTGGGCTGAAGGTGCTCCGCGCCATCGTGCAGGACTACGTCGACACGCACGAGCCGGTGGGCAGCAAGTCGATCGTCGAGCGCCACGCGTTCGGCGTCTCCGCGGCCACCATCCGCAACGACATGGCGCTGCTCGAGGACGAGGAGCTGATCACCGCTCCCCACACCTCGTCGGGCCGCGTGCCGACCGACAAGGGCTACCGCGTCTTCGTCGACCACCTGGCCGAGCTGCGGCCGCTGTCCCAGGCGCAGCGCTCGGCCATCTCGACGTTCCTGGCCGACCCCTCGGACCTGGACGACCTGCTGTCGCGCACCGTGCGCGTGCTCACGCAGCTGACGGGTCAGGTCGCGCTCGTGCAGTACCCGTCCTTCGCGTCCGCGAACGTCACGCACGTGGAGCTGGTGCGGCTCGGCGACATCCGGATGCTCGTGATCATCGTGACCGACACGGGCCGGGTCTCGCAGCGCCTCACGGCGACGCCGGGCGGTGTGCACGAGGACGACGTCGCGGTGCTGCGCGCGCAGCTCGCGTCGCTCGTCACGGGGCGCTCGGTGCGCGACGCGTCCGAGCGGATCGAGGCGCTGCGGGCCGCGGCGCCGGCGGACCGCGGCCGCCGCGACGACGCGCTGCTGTCGCTCGCGGCCGTCGTGGGCGAGGAGCTCGACGAGTTCCGCCAGAACCGACTCGTGATGGCCGGGGCGGCGACCCTCGCCAAGCGCGAGCAGGACTTCCGCGGCAGCATCCACCCGCTGCTCGAGGCGATCGAGGAGCAGGTCACGCTGCTGCGGCTGATGTCGGAGATGGTCGCGGACGAGCACGGCCTGTCGGCGAGCATCGGCCGCGAGAACGACGAGTTCGGGCTGCCCGAGGCGTCGATCATCGCGAGCGACTACGACGCGGGCGTGGGCCGCGCGCGCGTGGGGCTGATGGGCCCGACGCGCATGGACTACCCCAGCAACCTGTCGGCGGCCCGCGCGGTGGCGCGGTACCTGTCGCGGCTGCTGGACGAGGACGAGGGCCGCCGCTAGGCGGCGCCGATTTCATCACGCGGGAGCGCGCGGCAGACGGCGCGCGACCATGAAAGGCGAGTGTGGCTGACCACTACGAGGTGCTCGGGGTGTCGCGCGAGGCGACGTCCGACGAGATCAGGAAGGCGTATCGCAAGCTGGCGCGCCAGCTGCATCCCGACGTCAACCCCAGCGAGGACGCCGCGGAGCGCTTCAAGCTCGTGACGCACGCGTACGAGGTGCTGAGCGACGACGAGAAGCGCCGCCGCTACGACATGGGCGGCGACGAGAGCCCGTTCGGAGGCGCGGGCGGGTTCGGCGGCTTCAGCGACATCTTCGAGACGTTCTTCGGCGCGGGCGCCGGCGGCGGCCGCGCGGGACGCCCCCGGTCGCGCCGCGAGCGCGGCCAGGACGCGCTCGTGCGCGTCACGCTCGATCTCGGCGACGTCGTCTTCGGCGCGCACCGGGACCTCGAGGTCGACACGGCCGTGCTGTGCGAGACGTGCCAGGGCTCGTGCTGCCAGCCGGGCACGGGCCTGGCGCGCTGCGAGATCTGCGGCGGCTCGGGCTTCATCCAGCGCCAGGTGCGCAGCCTCCTCGGCAACGTCGTGACGCAGCAGCCGTGCGGCGCGTGCCAGGGCTACGGCACGACCATCCCCGACCCGTGCACGACCTGCCACGGCCAGGGCCGGGTGCGCTCGCGCCGCACGGTGTCGGTCGACATCCCGGCCGGCGTCGAGACCGGCCTGCGCCTGCAGCTGCCCGGCTCGGGCGAGGTCGGCCCGGCGGGCGGCCCCAACGGCGACCTCTACATCGAGGTCCAGGTGTCGCCGCACCCGGTCTTCAGCCGCGACGGCGACGACCTGCTGGCGACGCTCGAGGTGTCGATGACCGACGCCATCCTGGGCACCACCACGACGATCGAGGCGCTGGACGGCCCGGTCGACCTCGAGCTGCGGCCCGGCATCCAGGCCGGCGAGGTGCTGACGGTCAAGAACCGCGGCATCACGGGGCTCCGGTCCTCGCAGCGCGGCGACCTGCGGGTCGGCATCCACGTCGTCACGCCGACGCGACTGGACGCCAAGGAGCGGGCGCTGGTGGAGGAGCTCGCGAAGCGCACCAAGGCGCCGAAGCCGCGCCTGGCGGAGTTCCAGCAGGGCCTGTTCTCCAAGCTGCGCGACCGGTTCCGGGGCTGACGCGTGGCCCTGCACTTCATAGACGAGACAGCCGGGGCCGCCCGCGTCGGCGACGCGGTCACGCTGACGGGCGCCGAGGCGCATCACGCCGCCGCCGTGCGCCGCGTGCGCGTCGGCGAGGCGGTCACCGTGACGGACGGCCGGGGCGCGTGGCTCGAGGGCGAGGCCGAGAGCGTCGAGCCGCGCGAGGTCGTCGTCCGGATCACCGCCCGCCGCGACGAGGACGCGCCGCGGCCGCGCCTCGTGCTGGCGCAGGCCCTGGCGAAGGGGGACCGCGACGAGCTCGCGGTCCAGGCCGCGACCGAGCTGGGCGCCGACGAGATCGTGCCGTGGCAGGCCGCCCGCAGCGTGTCGCGCTGGGAGGGGCCCAAGGCCGAGAAGGGGCGCGTCCGCTGGGCCGCCATCGTGCGCGAGGCGGCCAAGCAGGCCCACCGCGCGTGGCTGCCGGAGGTCGTGCCGGTCGCGACGACCGCGGCCCTCGCGGCGCGCGCGGCCGGCGAGCGCGTCCTGGTCCTCGAGCCCACCGCCGAGACCCCTCTGACGGCGGTGGATCTCGGAGACGCCGCATCCATCGTGCTCGTGGTCGGTCCCGAGGGCGGCATCTCCCCGGAGGAGCTGGACCGCCTGGAGACCGCCGGCGCCGTGCGCGTCCGGCTCGGCGACACGGTGCTGCGCACGTCCACCGCCGGGCCCGCGGCGCTCGCGCTCGTGAACGCGCGCCTGGGCCGCTGGTGACCCGCGACGCGGGTCAAGCCCCCGGGTCGGGTGAGGGGCGCGCGCATAGACTGAGGTCCATGAGCGATCCCTCGATCTTCACCCGCATCCTGCAGGGCGACATCCCCGGCGAGATCGTGGCCGAGACCGAGCGGGTCTTCGCCATCAAGGACATCGCGCCGCAGGCGCCGCTGCACCTGCTGGTGATCCCGAAGACGCAGGAGTACCGCGACGTCGCGGAGCTCGCCGCGGGGGACCCCGAGCTGCTGGCCGAGATGGTGTCCGTGGCGAAGGGCCTCGCATCCGAGCACGCCGACGGCGACTTCCGTCTGCTGTTCAACTCCGGATCGGGCGCGGGCCAGACCGTGTTCCACGTCCATGCGCACGTGCTCGCGGGCGGCCTGGGAGAGAGAAGCCTCGTCGGTGAGTGAGCTTCACACGGAGACCGTGACCGCCGACGGAGTCGCGATGGTGCAGCTGCTCGGCCCGCAGGACCGCCTGCTCCGGATGGTCGAGAGCGCGCACCCGGATGTCGACGTCCACGTGCGCGGCAATGAGATCACGCTGCGCGGGGCGGAGGGCGACGTGCGCGCGGCGCGCGCGCTGGTCGACGAGCTGCTCCAGATGACCAAGGCCGGGCATGCGCTCGGCGAGGCCGACGTGGCGAGCTCGGCGCGCATGATGCGCGACGAGTCCGGCCCGCGGCCGAGCGAGGTCATGGGCGAGGCGATCCTGTCGAGCCGCGGCAAGACCATCCGGCCCAAGACCGTGGGTCAGAAGGACTACATCGACGCGATCGATCAGAACACGATCGTGTTCGGGATCGGCCCCGCCGGAACGGGCAAGACCTACCTGGCGATGGCGAAGGCCGTGCAGGCGCTGCAGCGGCGCGAGGTCGACCGGATGATCCTGACCCGCCCGGCGGTCGAGGCGGGCGAGCGGCTCGGCTTCCTGCCCGGCACGCTCACCGACAAGATCGACCCGTACCTGCGCCCGCTGTACGACGCGCTCAACGAGATGATGGACCCCGAGCTCGTGCCCAAGCTCATGGCGACGGGCACGATCGAGGTCGCGCCGCTGGCGTACATGCGCGGCCGCACGCTCAACAACTCGTTCGTCGTGCTCGACGAGGCGCAGAACACCACGCCCGAGCAGATGAAGATGTTCCTGACGCGTCTCGGCTTCGGCACCAAGATGGTCGTCACGGGCGACATCACACAGGTCGACCTGCCGCAGGGCGCGTCGGGCCTGCGCCTCGTGACGCGCGTGCTGGAGGGGATCGACGACATCCACTTCGCGCGCCTGACGAGCGACGACGTGGTGCGGCACTCGCTGGTGGGCCGCATCGTGGACGCGTACAGCGAGTACGACGAGCGCCGCCTCGCGGCGCGTCACGAGCGCGACGAGGCCGCGGAGTTCGCCAACCGGGCCGAGCGACGCGCCGCGAACTTCCCGAAGGCCTCGCGGGCGACCGGCCCCCGAGACCGCACGCCCAAGCGAGGACGATCGTGATCGACATCAACAACGAGTCCGCCGTCGAGATCGACGAGTCGGTGCTGCTGCGCCTCACGCAGGAGAACCTGGCCGCGCTGCACGTGTCGCCCGACGCGGACGTGGCGATCGTCCTGGTGGACGAGGGTGCCATGGAGCAGCTGCACCTGCAGTGGATGGACGAGCCGGGCCCGACCGACGTGCTGAGCTTCCCGATGGACGAGCTGCGCCCGGGCACCGAGGACCAGCCCACGCCGCCCGGGCTGCTCGGCGACATCGTGCTGTGCCCGCAGGTCGCGGAGGCGCAGGCCGAGACCGCCGGCCACTCGACGATGGACGAGCTGATCCTGCTCACCACGCACGGCCTGCTCCACCTGCTCGGCTACGACCATGCCGAGCCGGACGAGGAGCGCGAGATGTTCGGCCTGCAGCGCGAGCTCATCGCGGCGTTCGCCGCCTCCGAGCGCCGCCGCGGCGCGAAGTGACCGACGCGCCCGAATGACCGACGCACTCAGTCCCGATCTCGTCGGCCTGCTCGCCGCGCTGCTGATCGGCGCCGCGTTCCTGCTCATCCTGCTGGCGGGCGTGATGTCGGCCGTCGACGCGGCGCTCGGGGTGACGTCCCGCGGCGACCTCGTCGACCTCGCGGCGGAGGGACGGAACGCCCGGGCCCTCGGGCGCATCGCGGCGGATCCGGATCGCCACGCCGGCGTCGTCGTGTTCGTGCGGGTGTTCGCCGAGACGGCCGCGGCGGTGCTCGTCACCGCCGCCTTCGCACTGCTCCTCGACAGCATCTGGTGGGCGATGCTGGTCGCGGCGCTCATCATGACGGGGGTCTCCTACGTCGCGGTGTCCTCGAGCCCCGCGTCGTTCGGGCGCCGGTACGCGTCCACGCTGCTCCCGCTCCTGGCGCCCCTCGTCCGCGGGGCCATGATCGTGCTGGGCCCGATCTCGACCGCCCTCGCGGCGTTCGGCAGCCGCGTCACGCCCGGCGGCGGGCGCCGCAGCTTCGAGTCCGAGGAGCAGCTCCTCAGCATCGTCGACGAGGCCGCGTCGCAGGACGTCATCGAGGCCGACGACCGCGCGCTCATCCACTCGGTGTTCGACTTCACGGACCAGGTCGTGCGCGCCGTCATGGTGCCGCGCACCGAGATGGTCACGGTCGAGGCGGACGCCACGATCCGCGACGCCATGCGGATCTTCCTCGATCGCGGCATCTCGCGCATGCCGGTCGTCGACGGCGAGGTCGACGACATCATCGGCGTGCTGTACCTGAAGGACGTCGTGCAGTTCGGCTTCCGCGACGCCGCGGGCCTGCCCGACTCGGGCGCGTGGCGCGAGTCCGGCATCCGGGCGATCGCCCGCCCGGCCGTGTTCGTGCCCGAGCAGATGCGCGCCGAGACCCTGCTGCAGCAGATGAAGCGGGACGCCGTGCACGTGTGCCTCGTCGTGGACGAGTACGGCGGCATCGCGGGGCTCGTCACGCTCGAGGACCTCATCGAGGAGCTCGTGGGCGAGATCGCAGACGAGTACGACGCCCCGTCGAAGGAGGTCGTCGAGGTGGCGCCCGGTCGCTACCGCGTCAGCTCGCGGCTGTCGCTCGACGAGGTCGGCGACCTGTTCGACGTCGAGCTCGAGGACGAGGACGTGGACTCGATCGGCGGCCTGCTCGGCAAGGCGCTCGGACGCGTGCCGCAGCCCGGCGACGTCGCCGAGGTCGCGGGCATCGTGCTCACGGGCGGCACGTCGCGGGGGCGCGGCCGCGGCATCAACACGGTCTTCGTGGAACGCGGCGAGGCGCTGCGGGCCATGGAGGAGTACAGGGAGAGAGACAACGATGGCTGACGCGACCCGGTCCGGATTCGTGACGTTCGTGGGACGGCCGAACGTCGGCAAGTCGACGCTGATGAACGCCCTGGTCGGCGAGAAGGTCGCGATCACGAGCGAGAAGCCGCAGACCACGCGGCGCGCGATCCGCGGCATCCTGAACCGCCCGACCGGTCAGCTGGTCGTCGTGGACACGCCGGGCATCCACAAGCCGCGCACGCTGCTCGGCCAGCGCCTGAACGACCTGGTGGAGCAGGTGCTGGGCGACGTCGACGTGATCGCGTTCTGCGCGCCTGCGACCGAGAAGGTGGGACCGGGCGACCGCCGCATCGCCGAGTCGCTCGACGGGTACCCGCGCGCCAAGAAGGTCGCGATCGTGACGAAGACGGATGCCGCCTCGCGCGATGACATCATGGAGCGCCTCATCGAGGTGGACGCGCTGCGCGAGGACTGGGCCGCCGTCATCCCGCTGTCCTCGCTCACGGGCGACCAGCTCGACGTCCTGACCGACGAGCTGCTGCAGCTCATGCCCGAGGGCCCGCCGCTGTATCCCGAGGGCGTCGTGACCGACGAGTCGACCGAGGACCGCGTGGCGGAGATCATCCGCGAGGCGGCGCTCGAGGGCGTGCGCGACGAGCTGCCGCACTCGATCGCGGTGACCGTCGACGAGATCTCGCGGCGCGAGGACGGCGACCTGACCGACGTGCACGCGAGCGTCGTGGTCGAGCGCGACAGCCAGAAGGCGATCATCATCGGGCACAAGGGTTCGCGCCTCCGCGACGTCGGCGCGCGCGCCCGCGCGCAGATCGAGCCGCTCGTGGGGACCCGGGTCTTCCTGAAGCTCCACGTGCGCGTCGCCAAGGAGTGGCAGCGCGACCCCAAGCAGCTGGGCCGCCTGGGGTTCTAGGGCGCGGGCTTCAGCACCGACTGGACGATCACGACGCCGTCGCCGAACTCGGCGTCCGCGGCCTCCTGGTACGTGCCGTCGTCCCACATCACCTCGACCCAGACGTAGCCGTCCTGCGTGTAGGAGCCGAGCATCGTCTCGTGGTCCGCGAGGCGGTCCATGACGGTCTGCTGGATCTCGACCAGCTCGTCCTCGGGCGTGGTCCCGGGGCGTCCGCCCGTGGGGTCCTCGGGCGCCATCGGATCGAACAGCGCCAGCAGCACGGGATCGGCCGTGGGCGTGAACGTCTCCCCGTCGTAGCGGCCGGTCACGGCGTACGCGCCCCAGGTGTGGTCGGAAGCGGTCTCCTCGCCCTCGACCGCGTCCCAGTCCCACCCGACGATCGGGATGCCGCCGCACTGGGGCGGGTACGACTCGGCGACCGCGCCCAGGCACAGCTCGACGGATCGGCCTCCCGCGTCGAGCGGCTTGTCCATCACGGTGCCGGTCGCCAGCACGTCGCGGTCGGGAGGCCCGGGCTCGACGTCGCCGAAGCGGGGCGGCTCGGCGCCGGGCGCCGGCGCGTCGTCGCGCGGCGTGGCGCACGAGGCGAGGAGGGCGAGGGCGGCGATCGCCGCCGCGGAGGCGGTCGCGCGGCGCAGGACGGTGCTCATACCCAGGAGTGTCGCCCGGCGCGGGATCGTCTCACACTGAGCATCCTGCACGGTCGCCGGGCCTGTGGGGTCGACTCGGGGGACTCCTGATGACGCATTCTGCGTGCTACCCTCGTTCCATGCGCCTCGGTGGGCTCCTTCTCCTTAGCCGCCGCGACGAGACCTCGATCTAGGGCCTCCTCGTCGCGGAGATCGTCGTGGCCCGACACACAACGACGAACCGGAAGAGCGACACCCCATGGAGAACACCCAGAAGCCCAGCGGCATGCCGGTGCACAAGTACCGCCCGTACCACGAGCAGATCCGCGTCGATCTGCCCGACCGCACCTGGCCGGCGAAGCGCATCGAGAAGGCCCCGCGCTGGTGCGCGGTCGACCTGCGCGACGGCAACCAGGCGCTGATCGACCCGATGAGCCCCGAGCGCAAGCGGATCATGTTCGAGCTGCTCGTGAAGATGGGCTACAAGGAGATCGAGGTCGGCTTCCCGTCGGCCAGCCAGACCGACTTCGACTTCGTGCGCGAGCTGATCGAAGAGGGCCTGATCCCCGACGACGTCACGATCCAGGTCCTGACGCAGGCGCGCGAGCACCTGATCGCCCGCACGTACGAGGCGATCAAGGGCGCCAAGCAGGCGATCGTGCACCTGTACAACTCGACGAGCGTGCTGCAGCGCGACGTCGTGTTCCGCACCGACAAGCAGGGCATCGTCGACATCGCGCTCGAGGGCGCGCGGCTGTGCCGCAAGTACGAGCAGACCGTGCCCGAGACCGCGGTCTACTACGAGTACTCGCCCGAGAGCTACACCGGCACCGAGCTGGAGTTCGCGGTCGACGTCTGCAACCAGGTCCTGGAGGTGTTCGAGCCGACGCCGGAGCGGAAGGTGATCATCAACCTGCCCGCGACCGTCGAGATGGCCACGCCCAACGTCTACGCCGACTCGATCGAGTGGATGGGCCGCCACCTGAACCACCGCGAGAACGTGATCATCTCGCTGCACCCGCACAACGACCGCGGCACGGCGGTGGCCGCGGCGGAGCTGGGCTACATGGCCGGGGCCGACCGCATCGAGGGCTGCCTGTTCGGCAACGGCGAGCGCACGGGCAACGTCGACCTGGTGGCGCTGGGCGTCAACCTGTTCACGCAGGGCATCGACCCCGAGATCGACTTCAGCGACATCGACCACGTCAAGCGCACGGTCGAGTACTGCAACCAGCTGCCGGTGCCCGAGCGCAGCCCGTGGGCCGGTGACCTGGTGTTCACCGCGTTCAGCGGCTCGCACCAGGACGCGATCAAGAAGGGCTTCGAGGCGATGGCCGCGACGGCCGCCGCCGAGGGCGTCACGGTCGACGACATCGAGTGGGCCGTGCCGTACTTGCCGATCGACCCCAAGGACCTGGGGCGCTCGTACGAGGCGGTCATCCGCGTCAACTCGCAGTCGGGCAAGGGCGGCGTCGCCTACCTGCTGAAGACCGACCACGCACTGGACCTGCCGCGCAAGCTGCAGATCGAGTTCTCGGGCGTCGTGCAGGCCAAGACCGACGCCGAGGGCGGCGAGGTCACGAGCGACCAGATCTGGGAGATCTTCCAGGACGAGTACCTGCCGTCGAAGCACGAGGAGGCCCGCTGGGGCCGCTTCGAGATCCTCGGCACGAGCACGCGCAGCCACCTGGACGGGAACGTGGCGCTCGAGGTCGTGCTGCGCGACGGCGACGAGCGCGTCGAGCTGTCCGGGCACGGCAACGGCCCGATCGCGGCGTTCCTCGGAGTGCTGCGCGAGCAGGGCATCGACGTGACGCTGTACGACTACGTGGAGCACACCCTGAGCGCGTCCGGCGACGCGGAGGCGGCCGCCTACGTGGAGCTGCAGGTCGACGGCGAGCGCCTGTGGGGCGTCGGCATCGACGGCGACATCTCGACAGCGTCGCTGAAGGCGATCGTGTCGGGCGTCAACCGCTCGATCCGGGCCCGCAAGCCTGAGCTCGCCGCGGTCTGAGCCCTCCCGGCCGGATGCTCAGCGATCGGGGAGGTCGTCGTCGCCGGCGGCCTCCCCGGCCTGCTCCGCCGCGGCTTGCGCCTGCTCGGCGGCCTCCTCCGCGCGCTCGGCGGCGGCCTCGGCCTGCGCGAGCATCTCGGATGAGATGACCGGGATGGCCGAGGTCTCCAGCAGCACGCGGCGGCGGTGGATCCTGCGCTGCTCCGGCAGGGAGACGTCGAAGATCACGGCGAGCAGGCGGATGACCGTGGTGACGACGATGCCCGCCACGGCGGCGGGCACGATGGGGAGCCCGAGCCCGTAGCTCACGCCCAGCACGGTGCATCCCGCGGCGGCGGCGACGGCGTACAGCGAGCCCACGTGCATGATCGCGATGGGCAGGCCCATCGCGATGTCGCGCGCGACGCCGCCGCCGACCGCGGCGAGCGCTCCGATGAAGATCGACGGCACGATCGGCAGGCCGGCGGCGAGGGCCTTGCTCGTGCCGAACGCGCCGTACAGGCCGATCAGCACGGCGTCGAGCGCCACGATGAGCCTGTTGAGCCGCTGGAACAGGCCGGCCAGCAGCATCCCGGCCAGCGAGGCGAGGACGGCGGTCGGCAGGTACCAGTTCGACTGCATCGCGGCGGGGGTGACCCCCAGCAGGATGTCGCGGATCAGGCCGCCGCCCAGCCCCACGATGATCCCGATCAGGGCGACGCCGAGCAGGTCGAGGCGTCGCTGGCCCTGGAAGCCCGATGCGAAGACCGCGCCCTGGACCCCGCCGACGCCGACGGCCACGAGGTCCGCCCACAGGGGCAGGACGAAGGTCGGCTCGGTCACGCCTCCCATCGTGGCATCCCGGCGCCGCCGGTCGGGGAGCGGAGCCGCGCCTGAGCCGATTCCGAGGTCGCGCGGCGGATACTTGGATGGTGCCCACCTATCGAGACGAAGCGGTCGTGCTGCGCACCCACAAGCTGGGCGAGGCCGACCGGATCGTCACGATGCTGAGCCGCGGCCACGGCAAGGTCCGCGCGGTCGCGAAGGGCGTGCGCCGCACGTCGTCGAAGTTCGGCGCGCGGCTCGAGCCGTTCATGGTGGCGGACGTGCAGCTGTATGAGGGGCGCTCGCTCGACATCGTGCAGCAGGCCGAGTCGCTCGGCACCTACGGTGCCGACATCGCTGCCGACTACGACCGCTACACGGCGGCCAGCGCGATGGTCGAGGCGGCCGACCGACTCACGCACGACGAGGCGGCGCCGAACCAGTACTACCTGCTCGTCGGCGCGCTGCGCTCCCTGTCCCGCGGCGAGCACGCGCCGCGCGGCACGCTCGACTCGTACCTCCTGCGCGCGCTGTCGCTCGCGGGATGGGCGCCGGCGCTCGAGAACTGCGGGCGCTGCGGCGCGCGCGGACCCCACGAGACGTTCCTCGCGCAGCTGGGCGGCACGGTCTGCGCGCGCTGCGCCCCGGCCGGCACGCCGCGCGTCAGCGCGTCGGTGCTCGCGCTGCTGCGGGCGCTCCTGGCGGGGGACTGGCAGGTCGTGGAGGCGGCCTCGCCGCGCGACGCGGATCAGGCGTCCGGCCTCGTGTCGGCGTACGTGCAGTGGACCATGGAGCGCGGCATCCGCGCTCTCTCGCAGACCCGCGGTCTGCCCGACAGAGGACGGCGATGACCCCGAAGCCCTACACGCATCGCGACGCGGTGCCGTACCGACCGATCGACTGGACGGGCCTGCAGGCGCCGGACTACGGCAGGGACGCGCCCGGGCACGTCGCGATCGTGATGGACGGCAACGGCCGCTGGGCGAACCGCCGTGGGCTGTCCCGGATCGAGGGGCACAAGGCGGGGGAGGAGGTGCTCCTCGACGTGGTCGCGGGGGCCATCCAGGCCGGCGTGAAGCACCTGTCGGTGTATGCCTTCTCGACCGAGAACTGGCGGCGCTCGCCCGACGAGGTGCGCTTCCTGATGGGCTACAACCGCGACGTCCTGCACCGCCGACGCGACCAGCTGAACGAATGGGGCGTGCGCATCCGGTGGGCGGGCCGCACGCCGCGCCTGTGGGGCTCGGTGATCAAGGAGCTCCGGTACGCGGAGCGGCTGACGGCCGGGAACGACGTGCTGACGCTCACGATGTGCATCAACTACGGCGGCCGCAACGAGATCCTCGACGCCGTGCGCGCGGTCGCGGAGGACGTCGCCGCGGGACGGCTGAAGCCCTCGGGCATCACCGAGAAGACGCTGCGGCGGCACTTCTACGTGCCGGACATGCCCGACGTCGACCTGTTCGTCCGCTCGAGCGGCGAGCAGCGCACCTCCAACTTCCTGCTGTGGCAGGCGGCGTACGCCGAGATGGTGTTCCTCGACACGCTGTGGCCCGACTTCAGCCGCGCGGACCTCTGGCACGCGATCGACCTGTACCTCGGCCGCGAGCGGCGGTTCGGCGGTGCGGTGGACGCGCCCGACGCGCCCGACGCGGCCGCCGGTTCATGACCCGCGCGGAATACGCCGCCGGCGAGACGCGTTGAGGACGCCGTGACCGACGCCTCGACGCCCGCGCCCATCCGGATCGACATCTGGAGCGACATCGCCTGCCCCTGGTGCTACATCGGCAAGCGCAACCTCGAGAACGGGCTGGCCTCGGTGGCGGGCGACGAGGACGCGCCGCAGGTGGAGATCACGTATCACTCGTTCGAGCTGTCCCCCGACACCCCGGTCGACTTCCACGGCTCGAGCGAGGACTTCCTGGCGCAGCACAAGGGCATCACGCGCGAGCAGGCCAAGCAGATGAACGACCGCGTGGCGCAGATCGCCGAGCAGCAGGCGGGCCTGCACTACCGCTTCGACCTGCAGCAGCACACCAACACGGTCAAGGCGCACGAGCTCATCCACTTCGCGAAGGAGCACGGCCGCCAGGTCGAGATGACCGAGCGGCTGATGTCGGCGTACTTCGTCGAGGGCCGGCACGTGGGCCGCGTCGACGAGCTGGTCGAGCTCGCGGGCGAGGTGGGCCTCGACGCGGACGCCGCGCGCGACGCGCTCGAGAGCGACCACTACCTGCCCGCGGTCCGTCAGGACCAGGCCCAGGCCCGCGCGTTCGGCATCAACGGCGTGCCGTTCTTCGTGATCGACGGCAAGTACGGCGTCAGCGGCGCCCAGCCGCCCGAGGCCTTCGCCCAGGTCGCCCGCCAGGTCTGGGCCGAGCACCGCGGCGAGCAGCCCGCGAGCTAGCTCAGCGCCTTCTCGATCGCGGCGACGATCTCGGGGTCGTCCGGCTTCTGCGGCGGGCGGAAGCGCTGGACGGTGCCGTCCGGGAGCACCAGGAACTTCTCGAAGTTCCACGCGACGCGGCCGGCCTTGCCGCCGTGGTCCGGGGTCTTCTTGAGCGCCTTGTAGAGCGGGTGCGCGTTCGGCCCGTTCACCTTGATCTTGTCGTTCACGGGGAACGAGACGCCCCATGTCATGGCGCAGTAGTCGAGGATCTCCTCGATCGAGCCGGGCTCCTGGCCCATGAACTGGTTGCACGGGAACCCGAGCACGGTGAAGCCGCGGTCGCCGTACGTGCGCTGAAGCTGCTCGAGCTGCTCGTACTGCGGCGTCAGGCCGCACTTCGACGCCACGTTGACCACGAGGACGGGGCCGTCGAACTCGGCGAGCGTGCGCTCGGCGCCGTTCGCGTCGGTGAAGGGGATGTCGCGCAGCGAGGGGACGGGGTCGCTCATATCCCCAGGTTAGGCCGCTCGGCGATCACCCAAGGCGAGTCTGTGAGAATGGAGCCGTGACCTCCGTACTCGCTCCTGCCGCTTCCGTCGCCACTGGCGAGCGGCGCACGCTGAGCATCGGTCCGATCGACCTCGACGTGCCCGTCGTGCTCGCCCCGATGGCGGGGATCACCAACACCGCGTTCCGCCGCCTGTGCCGCGAGTACGGCGCGGGCCTCTACGTCAGCGAGATGATCACCACGCGCGCGCTGGTCGAGCGCAACGAGGCGACCATGCGCCTCATCCGGCACCACGAGTCGGAGACGCCGCGATCGATCCAGCTCTACGGCGTCGACCCCGTCGTCACGGCCGAGGCCGCACGGATCATCGCGGAGGAGGACCGGGCCGACCACATCGACCTGAACTTCGGCTGCCCCGTCCCCAAGGTGACGCGCAAGGGCGGCGGATCGGCGCTGCCGTGGAAGCTCGGCCTGTTCCGCGACATCGTCGAGGGCGCCGTCAAGGCCGCCGGCGACGTCCCGGTCACGGTCAAGATGCGCAAGGGCATCGACGCCGACCACATCACGTACCTCGACGCGGGGAAGATCGCCGAGGACGCGGGCGCGGCCGCGGTCGCGCTGCACGCGCGCACGGCGGCGGAGTTCTACTCGGGCACCGCCGACTGGTCGGCGATCGCGAAGCTCAAGGAGGCCGTCACGAGCATCCCGGTGCTCGGCAACGGCGACATCTGGAGCGCGGCGGACGCGGTCCGGATGATGGACGAGACCGGCTGCGACGGCGTCGTGGTCGGGCGCGGCTGCCTCGGCCGCCCGTGGCTGTTCGGCGAGCTCGCCTCGGCGTTCGGCGCCGAAGCGCCCGTCGTGGACGCCACGCTCGGCTTCGTCGCCACGGCCTTCCGCCGCCACGCCGAGCTCCTGACCGAGTTCTTCGAGGACGAGGACCGCGGCTGCCGCGACATCCGCAAGCACGTCGCCTGGTACTTCAAGGGCTATCCGGTCGGCGGCGACCTGCGCGCCAGCCTCGCGACCGCCTCGAGCCTCGCCGAGATCGACGACCTCCTGGCCCAGCTCGACCACAGCGCCCCATACCCCGGCGCCGCGGCCGAGGGGCAGCGCGGGCGCGCCGGCACGCCCAAGCGCCCGGTCCTGCCGCAGGGATGGCTCGACTCGCGCGAGATCGGCGAGGATGCGAGCTGCGAGCTCCAGGACGCGGAGCTGGACACCAGTGGCGGCTGACGGGACGCGCCCGGGCGGGTACGGCGAGGCCGACGCCGAGCGCTTCTTCGCCGAGAAGCACCGCTCCGAGCGCGACGACTTCGCACGCGACCGCGCCCGCGTGCTCCACTCCGCGGGTCTGCGCCGCCTGGCCGCCAAGACGCAGGTGCTCAGCCCGGCGAGCACGGCGGACTTCGCACGCAACCGGCTCACGCACTCGCTCGAGGTGGCGCAGGTCGGCCGGGAGCTGGCGATCGCGCTCGGCCTGTCGGCCGACGTGGTCGACACGGCGTGCCTCAGCCACGACCTGGGTCACCCGCCGTTCGGCCACAACGGCGAGCGCGCGCTGAACGAGTGGGCCGAGCACATCGGCGGCTTCGAGGGCAACGCGCAGTCGCTGCGCATCCTGACGCGGCTCGAGGCCAAGGTGCTCGACGATCGCGACCACTCCGTGGGGCTCAACCTGACCCGCGCCAGCCTCGACGCCACGTGCAAATACCCGTGGACGGTCGACAACCCCATCCCGGACCCGGGGGGACGGCTGAAGTTCGGCGTCTACCCCGAGGACGAGGCGGTGTTCCACTGGATGCGCGAGGGCGCGCCGGGCCGGCTGCGCTGCATCGAGGCGGAGGTCATGGACCTCTCCGACGACATCGCGTACTCGGTGCACGACTTCGAGGACGCGGTCGTGAACGGCTACGTCGACCTGCAGATCCTGTCGGACCCGGTCGAGCATCACCCGCTGATCGGCCGGATCCAGCAGTGGGTCGGCTACGACTACTCGCGCGAGGAGCTCGCCGACGGCCTGTACCGGCTGACGCAGCAGCCGATGTGGCTGAAGACGTTCGACCGGTCGCGGCAGGATCTCGCGCGCCTGAAGAACCTCACGAGCGACCTGATCGGCCGCTTCGCCCGCGCGGCGGTCGCGGCCACGCGCGAGGCCTACGGCGGGCCGTCGCTGGCCCGCTACGGCGCGCACGTGATCGTGCCCCGCGTGATCGACGTCGAGATCGCGGTGCTCAAGGGCATCATGGGCTCGGCGATCGTCACGATCGACGCGCGCAAGGGCGTCTACAAGGAGCAGCGCCGCGTGCTCAAGCGCCTCGCGGACGCGCTCTGGTCCACCGACGCGCTGTGGTCGGCGGGCGCCGACGTGCTGGAGCCCGCCTTCGCGGCCGACTTCCTGGCCGCCGAGACCGACGCCGAGCGCGCGCGCGTCGTGGTCGACCAGGTCGCGAGCCTGACCGACCAGACCGCGGTCGACTGGCACAACCGTCTGGTCGGCGAGATCGACCCCGCCGAGGTGGGCATCTGGACGCCGCGCCACGCGCGTCCCGTCGACCGCTCGCACGGCACCCGCACCCGGCCGGGCGCTCCGGAGCCCGTGGACGCCGGGGCCCGCTGATGCCGCGCATCCGCCAGGCCGACGTCGAAGAGGTCAAGGCGCGCACGAACATCGCCGACATCGTGGGGGAGCGGGTCGCCCTGCGCTCGGCGGGAGTCGGGTCGTTGAAGGGCCTCTGCCCGTTCCACGACGAGAAGAGCCCGAGCTTCCACGTTCGGCCCCAGGTCGGCTACTACCACTGCTTCGGATGCGGCGAGTCGGGCGACGTGTACACGTTCCTGCGCGAGATGGACCACGTCACGTTCACCGAGGCCGTCGAACGCCTGGCGGCCCGGATCGGATACACGCTGCACTACGAGGACGGCGGGCCCGCGCCCGAGACGAGCGGCCGCTCGCGCCTGTTCGCCGCCAACGCGGCGGCAGCGGAGTTCTTCCGCGCGCAGCTGATGTCGCCGGAGGCGGAGGCGGCGAGACGGTTCCTGGGGGAGCGGGGCTTCGACGCGGGCGCCGCGGCGCACTTCGCCGTGGGGTACGCGCCCAAGGGCTGGGACAGCATGCTCAAGGCGTTGTCGGCGCAGGGCTTCACGCGCGAGGAGCTCACCACAGCAGGCCTCGTGTCGACCAATCAGCGCGGCGGCGTGTACGACCGCTTCCGCGGCCGGCTCGTGTGGCCCATCCGCGACGTCACCGGCCAGACCGTCGGGTTCGGCGCGCGCAAGCTCTACGACGACGACCAGGGACCGAAGTACCTGAACACCCCCGAGACGCCGATCTACAAGAAGGCGCAGGTGCTGTACGGGCTCGACCTCGCCAAGCGCGACATCTCGCGCGGCGACCCGAAACGCGTCGTGGTCGTCGAGGGCTACACCGACGTCATGGCCTGTCACCTCGCGGGCGTGACCACCGCGATCGCGACGTGCGGCACGGCCTTCGGCTCGGAGCATGTGACGGTCCTGCGACGCATCATGGGCGACGAGTCGGCGTCGGGCGAGGTCGTGTTCACGTTCGACGGCGACGAGGCGGGCCAGAAGGCGGCGATCCGGGCGTTCGCCGAGGACGGCCGCTTCAATGCGCAGACCTACGTGGCGGTCGCGCCCGACGGGCTCGACCCGTGTGACCTTCGTCTGCAGCGCGGGGACGGCGCCGTGCGCGGCCTCCTTGACCACCGCGTGCCGATGTTCGAGTTCGTGATCGATCGGCGCATCGCGGGCTTCGACCTCGGGAGCGTGGAGGGACGGATCGGCGCGCTGCGGTCCGCCGCACCGATCGTGGCGGCCATCCGGGACCGGATGGTGCGCGCCGGCTACGAGCGCGTGCTCGCCCGCAAGCTCGGCATGGAGCCCCGCGACGTGCACGGCGAGGTCGAGAGCGCTGCGCGGCGCGCAGGCGGCGACCGGGCCGGCGGCTCCGGCGATCGTGCCGGCGGTCGCGGCGACAGCCCGGCACCGCGCGGCGACGGGCCCCGGCCCATGCCCGGCTCGGAGCCCGCTCCTGCGACCGAGCAGCCGATGCAGCGGGTCACCCTCGAGACGCTGCCGCGCACCACCGACGTGGCGCTCGAGCGGGATGCGCTCACGGGCGTCCTGCTGTACGGCCACCGGATCGATCCGGGCATCCTCGCTCGCGCGCTCGCGATCCCGTTCCGCACCACCGCCCTTGAGGCCGTCCGCGCGAGCGTGGCCGCAGCCGCGGACCGCACGCGCCCGGGCTGGGCCATGGCGGCGATCGAGGCCGTGCGCGAGCCCTACCGTCTGCTCGCGGGCCAGCTGCTGGCGCGGGACTTCCCGGCGCGCGACGACGACCACGCGGTCGCATCGGTCACCGACATCTGCCGCCGCCTGGTGCTGCGCGCGCTGGATCAGGAGAAGACCGAGCTGCTCGGCGCCGTGCAGCGCACGTCGCCCACGTCGGACGAGGGCCGAGCGCTGCGGGTGCGGCTCCGCGACATCGATGCCGAGCGCCGCGCGCTCATCGAGGTCGACTGACCAGCGGGACTGGTGCTGGCCCGGCCGCCCTGCGGCGGGCAGGATGGGATGATGTTCCGCGTCCCGGATGACCCCGCCAACGCCGTCGTCTGCAACGACCTGAGCGTGAGCCGCCGCGGCCGCGGTCCCGAGACCCGGGCGGTGGACGGGGTGACGTTCACCCTCCCGGCGGGCGAGACGCTGTGCGTGTCGGGCCCCACCGGATCGGGCAAGTCCAGCCTGCTGTCGGTGCTGGCCGGTGTGACGGACGACTCACTCGTGGTGTCGGGCGGGCGCGCGAAGGTCACCGGCATCGACGTGCGCCGCAAGGGCCGGGACCGGCGGGTGCTGACCTACCGCGTGGGGAACGTGCCGCAGGGGGCCGCGGCCATCCTGCCCGCACGGCTCACGGTCGGCGAGACGATCGCCGAGCCGATCACGTCGCGCGACCGGCGCGTCAACGCCCGGGCGGTCGCCGTGCGCGTCGCGGCGCTGCTGGACGAGATGCACCTGCCCCTCGGCGCGGCCGAGAAGTTCCCGTTCGAGCTCAGCGCCGGCATGCGTCAGCGCGTGGGCTTCGCCCGGGCGCTCGTGCTGGATCCGCGCGTGCTGGTCGCGGACGAGCCGCTCGCCAACATCGACCTCGAGGTACGGCACGTCGTCTACGACGCGATCGTGCGCCGCCGCCGCGAATGGGGGATGGCCGCGGTGATCGCGACGAACGACGACGCCTTCATCCGGGAGCTCGGCGCAGCTCAGCTGCGCCTGCACGCGGGGCATGTCGTCGCCCAGACGGCCGGGGGACAGGTGCTGTGGACGCCCGACACGCCAGGGCGCACGCCCGTGTCGTGAGCACGCTCCGGCGTTTGCTAATATCGTCTGGTTGCCCCGATGCGGGCGACAGTGATCCTCGGTAGCTCAATTGGCAGAGCAGCCGGCTGTTAACCGGCAGGTTCTTGGTTCGAGTCCAAGCCGGGGAGCCACTCCGAAAGCCCCGTCCTCGCGACGGGGCTTTCGTCGTCTGTGCTCATGCCGCGGCCCGTGGCACCCTGCTACGGTCGGGGTCAGCGGCCTCCGGCCGTCGGACGAACGGGGGATGGCCAGTGGCGGAACGCAGGACCTGGGTCCTGGTCGACGGCGAGAACATCGACGCAACCCTCGGCGGCTCGATTCTGGGGCGTCGGCCGCAGCCCGACGAGCGACCGCGGTGGGACCGCCTGCTCACATTCGTCGCGGAACGGTGGGGCAACCCAGCCAACGGACTCTTCTTCCTGAACGCCAGCACGAATCTGCCCATGCCCTTCGTTCAGGCGCTGCTCGCTCTCGGTTACCAGCCGGTTCCGCTGTCCGGCGCGGCTGACGCGAAGGTCGTGGACATCGGCATCCAGCGCACCCTGCGCGCGCTCGCCGACCGCGAGGGTGACGTGGTCCTCGTCAGCCACGACCGCGACTTCGTCGACGACGTCGCGCGGCTCGTCGGCGATCGGCGCGTCGGCGTGCTCGCTTTCCATGAGTTCCGCAGCGCTGAGTTCTCCGGCATCCCGGGACTCGAGCTGTTCGACCTCGAGTACGACGCCCGTGCATTCGACGCTCCGCTGCCGCGCGTGCGCGTCATCCCCATCGAGGAGTTCGACCCCGCCGACTTCCTGCGATGACGGATGCCGCGGCCCGCGGCCGCTGGGCGTCTCGCCGCGATGTCTGCGGGGCCTGGGCCTGAGCGGTGCGCGCCGCGGAGGCGACGATCACGGACGTGGCCAGGACGCGTTCGGCGATCACGACGTGCCGAGCGCACTGGTGGGCGTGACCGTGCTGGGCTACGAGGTGAACCGTCCCCGGTTTGATGCCGCTTCCTTTCGAGTCTGGAAGGAAGATGATGATCATGCCGAAGAGGATTCCGGAGGAGACGAAGCAGCGCGCTATCCGGCTCGTGCTCGATCACCTCGATGAGTACCCGAACCTCACGACCGCGTGCGAGACGGTGTCGAAGCGGCTCGGTTTCGGCGCTGAGAGCTTGCGCCGGTGGGTGCGGCAGGCGCAGGTCGACGCCGGCGACCGGCAGGGGGTCAGCA
>NZ_MYFP02000017.1:0-50547 GCF_004514465.2 Microbacterium sp. MEC084
GGTCCATACCGTCTGCCACGGCCCGAACACCTCCGGCAGATCCCGCCACGCGATCCCGCACCGATACCGGTAGACGATGCCCTCGACCATCAACCGCGCGTCCGCGAAGGGCCGTCCCCTGCGCCCGGTCGGGCGCGGCAGCATCTCCTCGAGCAACGACCACTGAGCATCCGAGAGCACCTGAAACCGCGTCACGACCTCAGACTCTCAGCGCGCCGCCGAACTATTTGTCAGACACGCCCTAGGGGGCCGCGCAGAATCACGGGCGTGGCTGTCAAGCTCACTGTGATCTTGCCGCCCTGCGGCTCGAGCAGCTCCACCTTTCCGTGCGCGTTCGTGACGCTGACGGGCCCGTCGGCCCGGTACTGCACCTCCGCGGGGCCAAGCCTCGACCACGCATACCGGACCGTCTCGTCATCACTGAACACCGCCGACCTCACGCCCTCGACTCCGAGATCGTCGAATGACTGGAACTCCTTGCCCGCAAGGGTGCTGATGAAGAGTGCCTGGGTGAACGCGGCGGGCTTGGGCGGGAAGGCCGCCACCCCGGCAATCTTCTGGGTGAACTGCCCGAAGTTCTCCTCGTGCATCTCCCTGTGCGGCCCGTCGTTGATGAGGTCATACCAGAGGAAACGCTCGACCCCGCCAGCAAGCGCTGTCACCTGCGAACGAATGACCATCTCTGCCTGCTGTTCGTATGTGACGTCCCCGGTCTTCGTCGTCCACCCCAGCTCGGTGAGCCAGATCGGCTTGACTCCTCCCGCCCGTTCCATGCCCGTACGCGCCTCACCAAGGAGACCGGTGAGGCCTTCAGGGCTGCCGTACACCTGATACGGGTGGAAACTCACAACGTCGAGGTGACCAAGTCCACCTGCCTGCCAGAGTTCGTTGAACCACCCTGCATCGAAATTTCCCGTGACGCCACCAACCACAGGAAGGTCCGGCCGCGCGGCTTTGATAGCTTCGTGCGCCGACCTGAGCAACGGTGCGTAGCACGCCGCAGTTCGACCGCACGGCCCCTTGTTGAACGCAGGGATGTTGAACTCGTTGTACACCTCGATAGCGGAGAGATCGAAATGTCCCGCGAGTGCAGCCGCATAACGGCCGTACGCCGCGATCGCGTGCTCCGTAAACGGCGTCTGATTGCCGTCATAGAGCGGATTGGTACGACCCACGATCAGCAATCGGTCAACGCCCAGCGCCGCCGCCTCGGCGAAAGCCGTGTCGAACGCAGGATTGAAGGTGTAGCTGCCAGGGCTGCGTTCGGTAACGTGCCAGGCGTCATCTGTTCGCATCATGCCGAGGCCCACCGATGCCGCCGCATAGGGTCCGCCCGCGTTGAAGTCCTTCTGTGCGTGGATCTGGACTCCGATACGAGGATCGATTGGCACGTGTCTGCCCGGCATGTCCACGATGCCAACCGGGGCGGTAACCGCGTCACCGGATGAATCGGTCACCGTGACGTCGTAGTAACCCTGCTCGAGCCCTGTCAGCGGAAGCGCTGACAACCCTCCGGTCAAGGCCCTTCTGCCGCTGGCGACCTCATTGCCGTCCGCATCCGATGCGCGCCATGTCGCGTCGCCTGGCGCCATTCGAACCGCCAGCGTGGCGGTGCGCTCCTGAAGCACCAGCGCACGATTCCGGATCCCCCAATCGACCTCCACTTCCTCAAAGGACCCGTTTGGCACGAGCTCGGTACCCGCGGCATCTACCAGCGAAACCGCGTCGATGGAGAGGCCCCGGACCGCGCCCTCCACGACGAGCGCGATATCGGTCTGGCTCTCTTCAACGCCGCTTTGATAGGTCACCTCAATCGACTGCCAGCCGGCGTCGAGCTTTGGGAGAGGCACGCGAGCAGTCCCGACATTCAGTGTGGCGGACGAATCGACCGGGAGACCTTCGAGAACACGCACCGAAGCGCTGAAGGCGTACTCGGCGCCTGGTCGCACCGCCACCGTGGTCCGGGCCGCGATGCGCGCATTGGGCACCTCCGGTGCATCGATCTCGAGTGCGATGTGTCCGTGTGCCGCGTCCCCCACCTGCGGTGCGACAAGTGCCAACTCCGTCGAGTCCGCGAGCGTCCAACCGGGCACCGTTCCGTCCGCAACGGCGGTTCGAGGCAATGACACTGGTGTCGGAGTCGGCGTCGGAGTGGGAGTCGGCGTGGGCGAGGCCGTGGCGGTGGGCGTCGCCGACGGAGACGCCACGGGCGCCGCCGGGGAGCGAAGCGCGAACGCCGCGCCCACGCCGCCTCCGGCGAGGGCGAGGGCCGTGACGCTCGCGACGACGACGCGCGTCTTCACGGTCCACTGCTTCGGATTGAGGTGCTCGGCGAACCAGGTCTTGATCGACATCTCACTCCGGGGTCTGCGCGCAGCGGCGGGTCGGATGGGCCTCGGGTCTCCTCGACGTTACCGCGTGAGGGTTCGGACTCCGAACCGGCCCGCGTCGCGCGGCCCGGTGACGGTCAGCGCTCGATGGGCAGCTGCATCGTGGGGACGTCGTCCGCCGTACGTGCCCTGGGCGCGCCGAAGATGCGCTCGGCGGGGTCGTCCCACGGTTCGGCGAGGGCCGGCGGCACCGGCCGACGCCGCGCGGCGATCAGCTCCGCGTCGCGCTCCCAGATGGCGCGGGCGATCAACCGGCGGTCGCGCGCGTGGATCATGGCGCGCAGGATCATCGCGAGCAGCAGGCCGATGTAGCCGCCGCTCGTGTTGGCGAAGACGTCGAGCAGCGTGGAGACGCGGGACTCGAGCACCGTCGCCTGCGTGAACTCGATGAAGCCGGAGTATCCGGGCAGCAGGAACAGCGCCAGCCACCACGCGCGTCGCGGCAGGGCCAGCCCCAGCAGGAAGCCCAGCGGGACGAACATCGCCACGTTCGCCGCGAACTCGAGCTCGTTGAATCCGAACCACTCGGGCACGCCGAAGCGGTGGAGCACGCGCAGCACGCGCTCTGCGATGCTGCCGAACTCCAGGTCGGACGGATCCGGCCACAGGGTCACGAGCGAGACGAAGCCCGCATAGACGAGCAGCAGCAGGGTGGTGACCCACATGCGGGCGTGACTGCGCGGGGGCTTCGGGCCGAGGACGTCGGTCATGTGGGGCACGGTAGCGGGTCGGGCTGTGGAGGAGCGGAGCGCGCAGGGCGAGTTCGGAGACGTCTCGACTCCGCTTCGCTCCACTCAACGACCGGGGGCCCTGCGTCGCTCCGCTCCACGACCCCCAGAGAACACGAAAGCGGGGCCGGATCCGAAGATCCGACCCCGCTCCCGAAGCGAGTACTGGAGGTACTTACTTGATGATCTTCGTCACCGTGCCGGCGCCGACGGTGCGGCCACCCTCACGGATCGCGAAGCCGAGGCCCTCCTCCATGGCGATGGGCTGGATGAGCTCCACCGTCATGTCCGTGGTGTCACCGGGCATGACCATCTCGGTGCCCTCGGGCAGCGAGATGACGCCGGTCACGTCCGTGGTGCGGAAGTAGAACTGCGGGCGGTAGTTCGTGTAGAAGGGGTTGTGGCGGCCACCCTCGTCCTTCGACAGGATGTACGCGGTGCCCTCGAAGTTCGTGTGCGGCGTGACCGAACCCGGCTTCACGACGACCTGGCCGCGCTCGACCTCCTCGCGCTTCAGACCACGGAGCAGGAGACCGCAGTTCTCGCCGGCCCAGGCCTCGTCGAGCTGCTTGTGGAACATCTCGATACCCGTGACCGTGGTCTTCTGCGTCGGGCGGATGCCGACGATCTCGACCTCGGAGTTGATGGCCAGCGTGCCACGCTCGGCGCGGCCCGTGACGACCGTGCCACGGCCGGTGATAGTGAAGACGTCCTCGATCGGCATCAGGAACGGCTTGTCGCGGTCGCGCACCGGGTCCGGGATCGACTCGTCGACGGCCTCCATGAGCTCGACGATCGACTGCACCCACTTCTCGTCGCCCTCGAGAGCCTTGAGGCCCGAGACGCGGACGACCGGAGCGTCGTCGCCGGGGAAGCCCTGCGACGAGAGCAGCTCGCGGACCTCGAGCTCGACGAGCTCCAGGATCTCCTCGTCGTCGACCATGTCGGCCTTGTTCAGCGCGACGAGCAGGTAGGGAACGCCGACCTGCTTGGCGAGCAGGACGTGCTCACGCGTCTGGGCCATCGGGCCGTCGGTCGCGGCGACCACCAGGATCGCGCCGTCCATCTGGGCGGCACCGGTGATCATGTTCTTGATGTAGTCGGCGTGACCCGGGGCGTCGACGTGAGCGTAGTGGCGCTTCGGCGTCTCGTACTCGACGTGCGAGATGTTGATCGTGATGCCGCGCTGGCGCTCCTCGGGAGCCGAGTCGATCGACGAGAAGTCGCGCACGACGTTGACGTCCGACGGGTACTTGTCGGCGAGCACCTTCGAGATCGCCGCGGTGAGCGTCGTCTTGCCGTGGTCGACGTGACCGATCGTTCCGATGTTCACGTGCGGCTTGGTGCGCTCGAACTTGGCCTTAGCCACTGGGTCCTCCTCAGGACGGTTCATGGATCATGGCCGGGCGCTGGATTGCGACCGGTTCTGTCCGGGGATGTTCTTCAGTCTAGTAGAGACTCGATATGAAGTTTTCGGGGCGGGGGCCMCCCTCGGGCGGCCCCCGCCGAGCCCATCAGGCTGAGGCGATTACTCGCCCTTGCCCTTCTGGATGATCTCGTCGGCGACGGCCTTCGGGACCTCGGCGTAGCTGTCGAACTCCATCGAGTAGACAGCGCGGCCCGACGTCTTCGAACGCAGGTCGCCGATGTAGCCGAACATGCTGGACAGCGGGACGAGGGCCTTGATGACCTTCACGCCCTGCGCGTCCTCCATCGACTGCATCTGACCGCGACGCGAGTTCAGGTCGCCGATGACGTCGCCCATGTACTCCTCGGGAGTACGGACCTCGACCGCCATGAGCGGCTCGAGCAGCACGGGGTTCGCCTTGCGGACGGCCTCCTTGAAGCCCATCGAGCCGGCGATCTTGAACGCCATCTCCGAGGAGTCGACGTCGTGCGAGGCGCCGTCGACCAGGGTCGCCTTGACGCCGACCATCGGGTAGCCCGCGAGGACACCCGTGTTCATCGCGTCCTGGAAGCCCTGGTTGGTGGGCTCGATGTACTCGCGCGGGATGCGGCCACCGGTGACCTCGTTGACGAACTCGTAGGTCTTGTCGGCGGTCACCTCGAGCGGCTCCAGCTTGAACTGGATCTTCGCGAACTGACCCGAACCACCGGTCTGCTTCTTGTGCGTGTAGTCGTGACGCTCGACGACCTTGCGGATCGTCTCGCGGTACGCCACCTGCGGCTTGCCGACGTTGGCCTCGACCTTGAACTCGCGCTTCATGCGGTCCACGAGGATGTCGAGGTGCAGCTCGCCCATGCCCTTGACGACGGTCTGACCGGTCTCGGCGTTGTTCTCGACGCGGAACGTCGGGTCCTCTTCCGCGAGCTTCTGGATCGCGAGGCCCAGCTTCTCCTGGTCGGCCTTCGTCTTGGGCTCGATCGCGACCTCGATGACCGGCTCCGGGAACGTCATCGACTCGAGGACGACCTGGTTGGCGGCGTCCGAGAGCGTGTCGCCCGTGGTCGTGTCCTTGAGGCCGATGACCGCGTAGATGTGACCCGCGGTGACCGAGTCGACCGGGTTCTCCTTGTTGGCGTGCATCTGGAAGATCTTTCCGATGCGCTCCTTCTTGCCCTTGGTCGAGTTGACGACCTGCGCGCCCGACTCGAGCGAGCCCGAGTACACGCGGATGTAGGTCAGACGACCGAAGAAGGGGTGCGACACGACCTTGAAGGCCAGCGCGGCGAAGGGCTCCGAGGCGTCGGCGTGACGCTCGATGATCTTCTCCTCGTCCTTCGGGTCGTGGGCCTCGATGGCCGGCACGTCGAGGGGCGACGGGAGGTAGTCGACGACCGCGTCGAGCATGGGCTGCACGCCGCGGTTCTTGAACGCCGAGCCGCAGAGGACCGGGTAGACCTCGCTGGCGATGGTGAGCTTGCGGATCGCGCCCTTGATCTCCTCGACCGAGAGCTCCTCGCCGCCGAAGTACTTCTCGAGCAGGGCCTCGTCGGTCTCGGCGACCGTCTCGAGCAGCTTCTCGCGGTACTCGGCCGCCTTGTCGGCCAGGTCGGCCGGGATCTCGGTGATCTCGTACTTGGCGCCCATGGTCACGTCGCCCTTGGCGTCGCCGGGCCACACGAGCGCGCGCATCTCGACCAGGTCGACGACGCCGACGAAGTCGTTCTCGGCGCCGATCGGCAGCTGCAGCACGAGCGGCTTGGCCTTCAGGCGGTTGACGATCGTGTCGACCGTGAAGTAGAAGTCGGCGCCCAGCTTGTCCATCTTGTTGACGAAGCAGATGCGGGGCACGTTGTACTTGTCAGCCTGACGCCACACCGTCTCCGACTGGGGCTCCACGCCCTCCTTGCCGTCGAACACGGCGACCGCGCCGTCGAGCACGCGGAGCGAGCGCTCCACCTCGACCGTGAAGTCCACGTGGCCGGGGGTGTCGATGATGTTGATCTGGTTGTTGTTCCAGAAGCACGTCACAGCAGCGGACGTGATCGTGATGCCACGCTCCTGCTCCTGCTCCATCCAGTCGGTCGTGGCGCCACCGTCGTGCGTCTCACCGATCTTGTGGTTGACGCCCGTGTAGAACAGGATGCGCTCGGTCGTCGTGGTCTTACCGGCATCGATGTGCGCCATGATGCCGATGTTGCGGACCTTCTTGAGGTCGGTGAGCACCTCTTGTGCCACTTGCGGTTCCTTACGTGTGGTGTGGAGTAGAGCGTGGGTGCCGGCCCCGGACGGCGGGTCCCGTCATCCGGGGCCGGCGGATCCGCATCCGTGGATGCGGGGTGCTGTTTACCAGCGGTAGTGCGCGAAGGCCTTGTTCGACTCGGCCATCTTGTGCGTGTCCTCGCGACGCTTCACGGCGGCGCCGAGGCCGTTCGAGGCGTCGAGGATCTCGTTCATCAGACGCTCGGTCATCGTCTTCTCACGACGGCCCTTGGCGTAGCTGACGAGCCAGCGCAGCGCGAGCGTGTTCGCGCGGTGCGGCTTGACCTCGACCGGCACCTGGTAGGTCGAGCCGCCGACGCGGCGGCTGCGGACCTCGAGGGTCGGGCGGACGTTGTCGAGCGCCTTCTTGAGCGTCGCGACGGCGTCCTGGCCGTTCTTCGCCTCGACGCCCTGGAGGGCGGTGTAGACGATGTTCTCGGCGATCGACTTCTTGCCGTCGACGAGGATCTTGTTCACGAGCTGCGTGACGATCGGAGCGCCGTAGACCGGGTCGTTGACGACGGGGCGCTTCGGGGCGGGTCCCTTACGAGGCATCTGACTCAGCCCTTCTTCGCGCCGTAGCGGCTGCGAGCCTGCTTACGGTTCTTGACAGCCTGGGTGTCGAGCGCACCGCGGACGATCTTGTAGCGGACACCGGGGAGGTCCTTCACACGACCACCGCGGACCAGCACGAGCGAGTGCTCCTGCAGGTTGTGGCCCTCGCCCGGGATGTAGGCGGTGACCTCGGTGCCGTTGCGGAGCTTCACACGGGCGACCTTGCGCATGGCCGAGTTCGGCTTCTTGGGCGTGGTCGTGTAGACGCGGGTGCAGACACCCGCCTGCTGCGGGTTCGCCTTCAGGGCGGGCGCCTTGGTCTTCGAGACCTTCGGCGAACGGCCCTTGCGAACCAACTGCTGAATGGTTGGCACGTTCTCTCCTAGTTGGGCTGCACGGTGACAGCGGGTTGTTCCCCGCATCGCGACGTGTTGCTCGGTGTTGCGACGCGGTTTCACGTAGACCCACCCGCGCGACAGGATGTGTCGAGCGTTTGAGGTGGTGGGTATGCCGTGGGGGTGACCTGTTCGCAGGTCGTTCCCTATGTGTGGTTCACGCGCACGCAAGCGGGCGCGCCTACACGCACACCGAATCATGATAGCGCATCGCACGGCTCACGGCGTGTCGCTCCACCCTCCGGGACACCGTCGGTGCAAGCGCTCAGAGCGCCAGGCCGTCCCCCGGATCGTGCGGGTCGAACGGGGCGTCGAGCGTCTGGGACAGCTCGGCGAGCATGGCCTCGATCTGCGGCTCGACGAACTCGACGACCGCGGCGTGGATGCGCAGTCGGTGATGCAGCAGGATGCCGCACACCTCGCGGCCGATCAGGTTGGCGTACTCGTCGGCCAGCGCGACCTCGCGGCGCAGCGCCGCCTTGGCCTCCTCGGAGAGCGGCGGCAGGCTCGGCACCTGCGCCTCCTCCTCGCTCGCGAGGCCCGACAGGGTGAACAGGAACGGGGCGCCCGGCACGGGATCCGGGTCGAGCGGCAGCCCCTCGAACTCGGGGTCGAGACCCTCAGTCGGCCGGTAGCTGCGCGCGCGGTTGCGGGCGGCCTGCTGATCCAGCTCGGCCTGGAGCATCGGAAGGTTGCGCGACGTGTACTCGGCGACCGCCTGGTCGACGATGGTCTTGATCCTGGTCGAGAGCCCGTGCTGCACGCCGTGCGGCACATCCGACCCCAGGCCCGCGGACGACAGGATGGGCGACCCGAGGCAGCGCCGGCACGGCGCGACCCGGCCGCGGTGCGTGGCCGGCTCCCAGCGCGGCACCCAGCGCAGCCAGGCGTCGACCGCCTGGCTCACCTGCGTCTCGAGTGAGCGCTCCACGCCATAAGCGTAGGCGCGGGAGGGCGCTCAGCGCCGCAGGACGCCTGGACCGTTTCGTCTCCGTTCGCTGGCGCTCACTCCGCTCAACGACCGGCATCTCTGTTACTGCGGTCGTTGAGTGGCGGTCGTTGAGCGGAGCGAAGCGGAGACGAAACGCACCGCCCCGCCGCCCCTACTCCCCGTCCTCGTCCTGCTCCCAGGGCCACTGGGGGCGGTGGGCGTGGGTGCGGCGGACGGCGAGGGCGGCCCATCCGGCGACCACCGCGGCCCCGGCGAAGACCGCCGAGGTCCAACTCGTGGCCGCTCCCCCGACCGCGCCCGTCGCGGTCGCCACGTCCGCGCCGAACACGAGCGCCAGGATCCAGAGGGCGGCCAGGTGCGCGAGCGCCGTGAACAGCGCGACGCCGATCACGGCGGTGTACTTCGGGTGCTCCTGCCGCAGCGCGGGCCACAGGGATGCGGCGAACGCCAGCGCGGCGACGCCGGCGGCGAGCGGGCCGGGGACGGGGCTCAGCCCGGGCGTCGCGATCACGTCCCGGTCGGTCGCGAGGCTGAGCAGGCCCGAGGCGAACACGACCAGCGCCACGTAACCCGCGACCGCGAACGCGAGGAGCGCCGCGGGAGGGAACCTCCCGGGCGCTCCCGGCGACGTCATGCTGTTCGCGGCGACCTCACCTGCTCAGCTTGGGACCGGCCTCGAGCGTGCGCTCGTACTCGGCCTGCGCCTCGGCGTTGCGCTCGGTCACACGGGCGCCGCGGAGGGCGGCCCAGGCGCCGAACCAGATGGTGATCTCGCGGCCGAACACGAACGCGGCGATCGCCAGCGGCGACAGCAGCTGCTCCTCGACGAGCTGGAAGCCCTCGCTGGGCGTGATGTTCCAGAACGGCGCCTGCACCAGCTGTCCGGCGATGTGGCCGAGGTACGCGATCGCGCCGACGAAGACCCCGAGGAGCACCCACGCGGCCCAGCGCGCGCGGTTGACGAGGGCGCCCAGCAGCCAGAAGCCCAGGAAGAAGACGACGACCGGCACCCAGAGCTCGAACGAGGTGAGCAGCTCGAGCGACGCGTCGGCGACGTTGTCCGTCGACACCTGGCCGAGCAGCGCGCGGTAGCCCAGCGTCGCGCCGAAGTACAGCACCGCGAACACCAGCGCGGCGAGGATGCCGATCGCGCCGGACGCACCGCGGTTGCCCTTGGCGCGCGGCGGCTCGGGGGCCTGCACGAAGATCGGCAGCTGCGCCGGCGGCGCCGCGGGGGCGGCGTGCTCGGGAGCGACCGGCTCGCTCGCGGTGATCGCGGGCTCGGCGGGCGGCGCGTCGTACGCGTCGCTGGCCGTGAAGGTCTGCGTGGTGTCGGCGGGCTCGAACCAGGGGTCGGGCTTCTTCGCGGGCTCGCCCGCGTCGGCGGAGCGCGTGGGCAGCGTGGTCGTCGCGCCCCGGTTCTCGAGGGCGTCGAGGTCGGCCGCGAGCGCCGCGTAGTCGGGCTCCTCGGCGGCGGGCGTCTCGTCAGCCGCGGGCCGCGTCACGGCCGCATCGTCCTGGGGCGACGCCACCGTGTCGATCGCCCCGGTGTTGCTGAACTCGCGGCGCGACGCGGGGATGTCGCCGGTGTCGGACGTGCGGGCGGAGGGCTCGCCCTCGGCGCCCGGGTCGCCCGTGGCGGGTTCGGTCGCCGCGCCGTCGGCGCCGGAGGCGTCGGTGTCGGCGTGCTCGGATCGGGCGGCGTCATCCGCCGTGGGCGCCGGCTCGGCCGATCCCTCGATGGGCTCGCCGGTGATGGGCTCGCGGTCACGACCCTGGGCGTCACTCATTCGAAGCACTCCTCACGATGTCGGGGACGGTCCCCTGCCTTGCCCGAGGGTACCGGTCCGACCGGACGCGGCCGGGGAGCCTCGCCGGGGTTGGCACCGGAGGATGCGCGGCGGGTTTCGACTCGGTCGCTTCGCTCCCTCGCTCAACCAGCACGCGTGGTGGTTGAGCGAGCGAAGCGAGTCGAAACCCAGTAACCCGCCCACGAGTAAGGGCCCCGGCCGAAGCCGGGGCCCTTCTCATCCGTTCACGCTCAGTTGTAGGTGCCGGGCGTGAAGTCGTCCGTCGAGAACGCGTCGAAGTCGACGTAGGTGTAGTCGCCGTCCGCGAAGGCGCCGTCCGACGCGAAGATGCGGTTGGGGTACCGCTCGCTCTTCGCCTCCTCCGTCGCCTCGACCGTGACGTTGCGGTACTTCGCAAGGCCCGTGCCGGCGGGGATCAGCTTTCCGATGATCACGTTCTCCTTGAGGCCGACGAGCGGGTCGCGCTTGCCCTGCATGGCGGCCTCGGTGAGGACGCGCGTCGTCTCCTGGAACGAGGCGGCCGACAGCCACGACTCCGTCGCGAGCGACGCCTTCGTGATACCCATCAGCTCCGGACGACCCGACGCGGGGCGCTTGCCCTCGGCCACGGCCGCACGGTTGATGTCCTGGTAGCGACGCAGGTCGACCATCTCGCCGGGGAGCAGGTCGGTCTCGCCGTGGTCGACCACGGTGACCTTCCGGAGCATCTGGCGGACGATGACCTCGATGTGCTTGTCGTGGATCGGCACACCCTGCGAGCGGTACACGCCCTGCACGCCGCCGACGAGGTACTTCTGCACCTCGCGGGCACCCTGCACGCGCATGATCTCCTTCGGGTCGAGCGTGCCGACCTGGAGGGGCTGACCGACCTCGACGTGCTGGCCGTCCTCGACGAGGAGCGTCGCACGCTTCAGCACCGGGTAGACGACGGGCTCGTCGCCGTTGTCGGGCGTGATGATGACCTTCTTGGCCTTCTCGGTCTCGTCGATCGTGACGCGGCCGGCGGCCTCGGCGATCGGCGACGCGCCCTTGGGGGTGCGGGCCTCGAACAGCTCCTGCACGCGGGGCAGACCCTGCGTGATGTCGTCCGCCGACGCCGAACCACCGGTGTGGAAGGTGCGCATCGTCAGCTGCGTGCCGGGCTCACCGATCGACTGGGCCGCGATGATGCCGACGGCCTCGCCGATGTCGACGAGCTTGCCGGTCGCGAGCGAGCGGCCGTAGCACTGCGCGCAGACGCCGACGGCCGAGTCGCAGGTGAGCACCGAGCGCACCTTGATGGACTCGACGCCCGCCTCGACCAGGCGGTCGATGAGCACGTCGCCCACGTCCGAGCCGGCGGCGGCGAGAACGGTGCCGTCCTCGGCCACCACGTCGACCGCGAGGGTGCGGGCGAACACGGCGTTCTCGACGTTCGCGTCCTTGACCAGCGTGCCGGTCGAGTCGAACGCGGCGATCGGGTACTCCAGGCCCTTCGAGGTGCCGCAGTCGTCCTCGCGGATGATGACATCCTGCGAGACGTCCACGAGACGACGCGTGAGGTAACCCGAGTCGGCCGTACGGAGGGCCGTGTCGGCCAGACCCTTGCGGGCACCGTGCGTCGCGATGAAGTACTCCGCCACCGACAGACCCTCGCGGTACGAGGAGATGATCGGGCGGGGGATGATCTCACCCTTCGGGTTGTTCACCAGGCCTCGCATACCCGCGATGTTGCGGATCTGCAGCCAGTTACCACGGGCGCCCGACGACACCATGCGGTTGATGGTGTTGTCCTCGGGGAACGCGGCGCGCATCTCCTTCTGGACCTCGTCGGTCGCCTCGGTCCAGATCTTGATGAGCTCCTGACGACGCTCGGCGTCGGTCGTGAGGCCCTTCTCGTACTGCGAGGTGACCTTGGCCGCCTGCTGCTCGTACTTGGCGATGATCTCGGCCTTGTTCGCGGGCGTGATGACGTCGCTCAGCGACACCGTGACACCCGAGCGCGTGGCCCAGTAGTAACCGGCGTCCTTGACGCGGTCCAGCGTGGCCGCGACCTCGGTCTTCGGGTACTCCTCCGCCAGCTTGTTGACGATCTGCGACAGCTTGCCCTTGTCGGCCTGCTCACGCACGAAGGGGTAGCCCTTCGGCAGCTGGTCGTTGAAGATCGCCTGGCCGAGCGAGGTGTCCACGAGGCCCTTGGTCTCGTAGTCCTCGGGCGCCTGGCCCTCGAGGAAGGTCAGGCCCGGGATGCGGATCCGGATCTTCGCCTGCAGGTCGAGGGTGCCCTCGTCCTTCGCGAGCATCGCCTCGGCCACCGAGCCGAACACGCGGCCCTCGCCCTTGGCGCCGTCCTTCAGCGTGGTCAGGTGGTGCAGACCGATGATCATGTCCTGCGCGGGCAGGGTCACCGGGCGGCCGTCCGACGGCTTCAGGATGTTGTTCGACGCGAGCATCAGGATGCGCGCCTCGGCCTGCGCCTCCACCGAGAGGGGGAGGTGGACGGCCATCTGGTCGCCGTCGAAGTCGGCGTTGAAGGCCGCGCAGACGAGCGGGTGGAGCTGGATGGCCTTGCCCTCGACGAGCTGCGGCTCGAACGCCTGGATGCCCAGACGGTGCAGCGTGGGGGCGCGGTTCAGCAGCACCGGACGCTCGCGGATGATCTCCTCGAGCACGTCCCAGACCTCAGGGCGCGTGCGCTCGACGGAGCGCTTGGCGGCCTTGATGTTCTGCGAGTGACCGAGGTCGATCAGGCGCTTGATCACGAACGGCTTGAACAGCTCGAGCGCCATCTGCTTGGGCAGACCGCACTGGTGAAGCTTGAGCTGCGGGCCGACGACGATGACCGAACGGCCCGAGTAGTCGACGCGCTTTCCGAGCAGGTTCTGACGGAAGCGACCCTGCTTGCCCTTGAGCATGTCGCTCAGCGACTTCAGGGCGCGGTTGCCGGTGCCGGTGACGGGACGACCGCGGCGGCCGTTGTCGAACAGCGCGTCGACGGCCTCCTGCAGCATGCGCTTCTCGTTGTTCACGATGATCTCGGGGGCACCGAGGTCGATGAGGCGACGCAGACGGTTGTTGCGGTTGATCACGCGGCGGTACAGGTCGTTCAGGTCGGAGGTCGCGAAGCGGCCGCCGTCCAGCTGGACCATCGGGCGCAGCTCCGGCGGGATCACCGGGACCACGTCGAGGACCATCGCGGCCGGCGACATGCCGGTCGAGAGGAACGACGAGACGACCTTCAGGCGCTTGATCGCGCGGATCTTGCGCTGACCCTTGCCCTCGGTGATCTGCAGGCGCAGCGACTCGGCCTCGGCGGCCAGGTCGAACTCGGCCAGGCGACGCTGGATCGCCTCGGCGCCCATGTGGGCCTCGAAGTACTGGCCGAAGCGGTCCTGCAGCTCCTGGAAGACGTCGTCCTCCGCCTTGAGCTGGCCGACCTCGAGGTTGCGGAACTCGTCCCACATGCGCTCGAGCTTGGCGACCTGCTCGTCCGCGCGCTTGCGGATCGTCGCCATCTCCTTCTCGGCGGCGTCCTTGACCTTCTTCTTCTGGTCGGCCTTGGCGTCCTCGGCCTCGAGAGCGGCGAGCTCCTCCTCCAGCTTCTGGAGGCGGGCGGCGATGCGGGCATCGCGGCGGTCGCCGATGTTCTTGATCTCGAGACGCAGGTTGTTCTCGTGGGTCGGCATGTCGCGGTGACGCGCATCCTCGTCCACGGAGATCACCATGTAGGCGGCGAAGTAGATGACCTTCTCGAGGTCCTTCGGCGCCATGTCGAGCAGGTAGCCCAGGCGCGAGGGCACGCCCTTGAAGTACCAGATGTGCGTGACGGGCGCGGCGAGCTCGATGTGGCCCATGCGCTCGCGGCGGACCGAGCTCTTGGTGACCTCGACACCGCAGCGCTCGCAGACGATGCCCTTGAAGCGCACGCGCTTGTACTTGCCGCAGGCGCACTCCCAGTCGCGCGAGGGGCCGAAGATCTGCTCACCGAACAGACCGTCCTTCTCGGGCTTCAGAGTGCGGTAGTTGATGGTCTCGGGCTTCTTGACCTCACCGAAGGACCAACGACGGATGTCGTCGGCGGTGGCCAGGCCGATGCGAAGCTCATCGAAAGTGGTTGCGTCGAGCAATTGATGTCTCCTGTTTGGAAATCTCTGTATCGGCCGGGCTTAGATCTCGTCGATCGAGGCGGACTCGAAGCGGCTCGAGATGTTGATGCCGAGCTCCTCCGCCGCGCGGAAGGCCTCGTCGTCGGTGTCGCGGAGGTTGACCGCCGTGCCGTCGGCCGAGAGCACCTCGACGTTCAGGCAGAGCGACTGCATCTCCTTCATGAGCACCTTGAACGACTCGGGGATGCCGGGCTCCGGGATGTTCTCGCCCTTGACGATCGCCTCGTACACCTTGACGCGGCCGAGGATGTCGTCGGACTTGACGGTCAGGAGCTCCTGCAGCGCGTACGCCGCACCGTAGGCCTCGAGGGCCCACACCTCCATCTCACCGAAGCGCTGGCCGCCGAACTGCGCCTTACCACCCAGCGGCTGCTGCGTGATCATCGAGTAGGGACCCGTCGAGCGCGCGTGGATCTTGTCGTCCACGAGGTGGTGCAGCTTCAGGATGTACATGTAGCCGACCGAGATCGGGAACGGGTACGGCTCACCCGAGCGGCCGTCGAACAGCTGGGTCTTGCCCGAGCTGTCGATGAGGCGGTCGCCGTCGCGGTTCGGCAGGGTCGAGTCGAGCAGACCCGCCAGCTCCGCCTCGTGCGCGCCGTCGAACACCGGGGTCGCGACCTTGGTGCGCGGGGCGGCCTCGAGGGCCTCCTCGGGCAGGTGCTTCGCCCACTCCGGCATGCCCTCGATCTTCCAGCCCTGCGCCGCGATCCAGCCGAGGTGCAGCTCGAGCACCTGGCCGAAGTTCATGCGGCCGGGGACGCCGAGCGGGTTCAGGATGATGTCGACCGGCGTGCCGTCGGCGAGGAACGGCATGTCCTCGACCGGCAGGATCTTCGAGATGACGCCCTTGTTGCCGTGGCGGCCGGCGAGCTTGTCGCCCTCGGTGATCTTGCGCTTCTGGGCGATGTAGACCACGACGCGGCGGTTGACGCCCGAGCCGAGCTCGTCGTCGCCCTCCTCGGCGTTGAACTCCTTGACCGCGATGACGGTCCCCTGCTCACCGTGGGGCACCTTCAGCGACGTGTCGCGGACCTCGCGGCTCTTCTCGTTGAAGATCGCGCGGAGCAGGCGCTCCTCGGCCGAGAGCTCGGTCTCGCCCTTGGGCGTGACCTTGCCGACGAGGATGTCGCCGGGACGCACCTCGGCGCCGATGCGGATGATGCCGCGCTCGTCGAGGTCCTTCAGCAGCTCCGGGCTGACGTTGGGGAGGTCACGCGTGATCTCCTCCTTGCCGAGCTTGGTGTCGCGGGCGTCGACCTCGTACTCCTCGATGTGGATCGAGGTGAGGGTGTCGTCCTTCACCAGGTTCTGGCTGAGGATGATGGCGTCCTCGTAGTTGTAGCCCTCCCAGTTCATGAACGCGACCAGGAGGTTCTTGCCCAGCGCGAGCTCGCCGTTCTCGGTGGCGGGGCCATCCGCGATGACCTCGCCGACCTCGACGCGGTCGCCCGCGTCGACGATCACACGCTGGTTGTAGTTGTTGCCCTGGTTCGAGCGGTCGAACTTGCGCAGGAAGTAGTCGCGCGTGCCGCCCTCGTCGAGCTGCAGGCGGACGTAGTCGGCCGAGACCTCGACGACCACGCCGGCCTTGTCGGCGATGAGCGTGTCACCGGCGTCGATCGCGGCGTAGTTCTCCATGCCCGTGCCGACCAGCGGCGCCTCCGAGCGGAGCAGCGGCACGGCCTGGCGCTGCATGTTCGCACCCATGAGGGCGCGGTTCGCGTCGTCGTGCTCGAGGAACGGGATCAGCGACGTGCCGACCGACACCATCTGGCGCGGCGAGACGTCCATGTAGCCGATCTCCTCGGCGGGGACCAGGTCGACCTCGCCGCCGACCTGACGCGCGAGCACGCGGTCCTCGGCGAACGAGCCGTCGGCCTTCAGCGGCGCGTTGGCCTGGGCGACGATGTACGCCTCCTCCTCGGCAGCCGTGAGGTAGTCGATCTCGTTCGTGACCTTGCCGTCGACCACGCGACGGTAGGGCGTCTCGATGAAGCCGAACGAGTTGATCCGCGCGAACGAGGCGAGCGAGCCGATCAGACCGATGTTCGGGCCTTCCGGCGTCTCGATCGGGCACATGCGGCCGTAGTGCGACGGGTGGACGTCGCGGACCTCGACGCCGGCGCGCTCACGCGACAGACCGCCGGGGCCCAGCGCCGACAGGCGGCGCTTGTGGGTCAGGCCCGCGAGCGGGTTGTTCTGGTCCATGAACTGCGACAGCTGCGACGTGCCGAAGAACTCCTTGATCGCGGCCACGACGGGGCGCACGTTGATCAGGGTCTGCGGCGTGATCGCCTCGATGTCCTGCGTGGTCATGCGCTCGCGGACGACGCGCTCCATGCGCGACAGACCGGTGCGGACCTGGTTCTGGATGAGCTCGCCGACCGCGCGGATGCGGCGGTTGCCGAAGTTGTCGATGTCGTCGACCGACAGGCGCAGCTCGGCGGGCTTGCCGCCCCGCACGCCCTCGAACGTCTCGTCGCCGCGGTGCAGGCGGACGAGGTACTTGATCGTCGCGACGATGTCCTCGACGGTCAGCACCGAGTCGCTCAGCGGACGGTCGATCCCGAGCTTCTGGTTGATCTTGTAGCGACCCACCTTGGCCAGGTCGTAGCGCTTCGGGTTGAAGTAGAAGTTGTCGAGCAGCGCGCGGGCGGCCTCGGCGGCCACCTGCTCGCCCGGACGGAGCTTGCGGTAGATGTCGCGGAGCGCGTCCTCCTTGGTGAGGATCGTGTCCTTCGCGAGGGTCTCCTCGATCGACGCGATGCCGGCGAACTCGGCGAGGATCTCCTCGCTGGTCATGCCGAGGGCCTTGAGGAAGACCGTGACCGACTGCTTGCGCTTGCGGTCGATGCGGACGCCGACCTGGTCGCGCTTGTCGATCTCGAACTCGAGCCACGCGCCGCGGCTCGGGATGACGCGCGCCGACACGATGTCCTTGTCGGACGTCTTGTCGGGGGTCTTGTCGAAGTAGACGCCGGGCGAGCGCACGAGCTGCGACACCACGACACGCTCGGTGCCGTTGATGATGAACGTGCCCTTGTCGGTCTGCAGCGGGAAGTCGCCCATGAAGACCGTCTGGGTCTTGATCTCACCGGTCTGGTGGTTCATGAACTCGGCCTCGACGTAGAGCGGGGCCGCGTAGGTCTTGCCGCGGTCCTTGCACTCCTCGATCGAGTACTTCTCGGGCTCGAGGTACGGGTTCGTGAACGAGAGCTGCATGGTCTCGCTCAGGTCCTCGATCGGCGAGATCTCCTCGAAGATCTCCTCGAGTCCGCTCCGCTCGGGGACGTCGTTGCGGCCGGCGGCCTTGGCCTCGGCGACGCGGGCCTTCCAGGCCTCGTTGCCGACCAGCCAGTCGAACGACTCGGTCTGCAGCGCCAGCAGGTCGGGGACCGTGAGCGTGTCGGAGATCTTGGCGAACGAGAGGCGGGATGCCCCGCGGCCGTTCTTGGGAGTGGTGGTGGTTGCGTTGCGCGCAGCAGCCAAGGGGATTACCTCCATGAGCGACCGTGGCGGGGCCGCTGAGTTCCTTGTCGACAGGTGAGGTGCGACTCCGTACATCCCGTACACCCAGACCACACGCCGCTATCTGCGGGGATCATGAGCACCAGCCGACCACCATATGAAGGCATGGGGGAATCCAAGGAGCGCAAATACCCACTATAGGACGCCCGACACGCGTTGTCCAGCGGATCCTTGACGAAGGTTCCCCCCTCCGGTATAAACCCGCGCGATTCCGGGTCGCGGGCCGCTCGTTGAGCGACGGTCGTCCAGCGGCGGCGCCGGACGGCGGGGGCGAGACTGCAACGCCCGCGCGAGACTGCATCCCCGGCGCGAGCCCGCAGTGGTCCGCTGCTGTCTCGGCGGAGGGATGCGGTCTCGCGATCGCGGCGGCCGCGCGTCGATCGACCTCGCGTCACCGACGGCGGAGGACGGCGTGGGCGAGGAGGCCCGCGGCGAGCGCCCAGAAGGCGGCGCCGATGCCGAGGATCGAGATGCCGCTCGCGGCGACGACGAACGCGATCGCGGGCGCGATGCGGCCTCCGTCCTCGGCCATGGCGGCGCGCAGGGACGAGGCGAGGGTCGGGATGAGCGCGACGCCGGCGACCGCGGCCAGGACGACCGGCGCGACGCCCACCAGCGTGGTGATCGCGGTCGCCAGGGCCGCGAGGACGAGATAGAGGACCGCGGCGACGCGCACGGCCCGCCAGCGCTCCGCCTTGTCCGGATGGGCGTCGGGGGAGGCGGCGAGCGCCGCGGTGATCGCGGCGAGGTTGATCGCGTGGCCGCCGAAGGGCGCGCCGAGGACGGTGCCGACGCCCGTGACCGCCATGCTCTCGCGCCACGGGGCGCGGTATCCGTACGAGCCGAGCACCGCCGCGCCGGGGACGTTCTGCGACGCCATGGTCACGATGTACAGGGGCAGCGCCAGACCCAGCACCGCTGACCAGGTGAAGGCGGGTGCCATCGGCTCGAGAACCGGGAGGACGGGCCCATCCGCACCCCCGCGCACGACCGCCTCGATGGCCAGGATCACCAGGCCGACCGCGAAGGCCGCGGGCGCCGCCCAGGTGGGGGCGAGCCGCATCAGGACGAGCCAGACCAGGATGACCGGCGCGACGGCGAAGGGATCCTCGACGACGCCGCGCACCGGCGCGAGGCACAGGCCGACGAGAACTCCCGCGAGCATGGCCTGGGCGATCGGCGCGGGGATGGCGGCGACGAGCCGCGACAGCCCCGGCCACAGGGCCGTGAGCACGATGAGCACGCCCGCGACGAGGAAGGCGCCCACCGCGGCGGGCCATCCGCCCTCGGGCACCGCGGCCGTGGCGAGGAGCGCCGCGCCGGGCGTCGACCAGGCGAGGACGACGGGCATCCGGGTGCGCTGCGCGAGCCACAGCATGCCGAGCGCCTGGGTGAGGCACAGCGCGACGAGCCCGGAGGCGGCCTGCGCGCGCGTCGCGCCGACCGCCTCGAGCCCGGTCAGCACCACGGCGGAAGAGCTCGCGAAGCCGACGAGCGCGGTCGTCACGCCGGCGAGCGCGATCCGTCCCCGTTCCATCCGGCCAGGCTATGGGGTTCGATCGGTCGGGATGTTTCATGACGTTTCGACTCCGCTTCGCTCCGCTCAACGACCGAGAGTGAGGGCTCGCTCGCTCAACGACCGAGGGTGAGGGGGAGCCGTACCCTGAGACGCATGGGGCGGCAGCGGCGGGGCGAGGCGGAGACGCCGTCGGCGCGGCTGTCCGACGGGCGGATCGCGCGGATCATCCCGAGCCCGTACGTCGCGGGGTATGAGGTCGACGTCGACGGGACGCCGCAGTCCCACGTGGATCCGTCGGACCCGCGCCACCTGCACTTCGAGTACGTCGCGCGGATGGGCGCCGTGATCGACCAGCTGCCCGAGGGGCCGCTCACCGCGGTGCACCTCGGCGCGGGCGGGCTGACGATCCCGCGGTACATCGAGGCGACGCGGCCGGGCTCGCGGCAGCAGGTGATCGAGATCGAGCAGGCGCTCGTCGACCTGGTGCGCGAGAACCTGCCCCTGCCCCGAGGCGCGAGCATCCGGATCCGGATCGGCGACGCGCGCGACGGGCTGTCGCGCCTGCCTGCGGCGATGGCCGGATCCGTCGACCTCCTGGTCTCGGACGTGTACTCGGGCGCGCAGACCCCCGCGCACCTGACCACCGTGGAGTTCTACCGCGCGGCCGCGCGCCTGCTCGCGCCGGGCGGCGTCCTGCTGGTGAACGTCGCGGACGGGTCGGGGCTGGCGTTCGCGCGCCGCCAGGTGGCGACCATCCGCGAGGTGCTGCCCGAGGTCGTCGTGCTCGCCGAGGTGCAGGTGCTCAAGGGCCGGCGGTTCGGCAACCTCGTGATCGCGGCGTCGGCCGCTCCCCTGCCGACCGAGTGGCTGCCGCGGCTCATGGCGGCGGGCCCGCATCCGGCGAAGGTGGCGCAGGGAGCCGAGGTGGCGGCGTTCATCCAGGGCGCGCGTCCCGCGGTCGACGGCGACGCGACCGACTCGCCGAAGCCGAGCCAGGTGCTGTTCGAGCGCTGACCGATCCGGATGTCCTGGGCGTGCCCTGCTGCGGCTCGCGGATGTCTCGGGGACACTGGACAGGCGGGTCGCGAGGGACGCGAGACATCGCGAGCGCGGGAAGGGAGCCAGGCGAGTGAGCTACATCCACGGGTACGACAACGAGTCGCTGCGTGAGATCGTCGACCCCGTTGAGTGCGCCCGCCGCCTGGACGAGATCGGCCACCTGCGCAGCCTTCCGGCGATGCTCGAGCAGGTGTGGCTGCTGAAGGTGCTCGGCCGCCTCGACGAGTCGCTGCCGCTGTCGGAGCAGGCGGTGCGCCTGGCGCGCATGTCGGGCACGCGGAAGGACCTGCTGCGCGCCCGCATCCTGCACGCGAGCGTCAACCACTGGCTCGGCAAGCACGCCGCGGCCGAGGCGGAGCTGTCGACCTGCATCGACGAGGCCCTCGGCCAGAGCTGGAACAGCATCGCCGCGTTCGCGCTCTCGCACCGCGGCAAGAACCGCTACGACGCGGGCGACATCCACGGCGCACGCGCCGACTTCAAGCAGACGCTGTTCCTGCGCCAGGAGTCCGGCGCCAGCGATGAGGAGCTCGAGCCCGTCGTGCAGTGCATCGAGGCGGCCGACCGGCGCCGCCACCAGAGCGCCATCGCCTGACGCGCGGCGGCCGGTGCGCCGGATGTCCGACGCCCCGGATAGCGTTTCGGATGTGTCGGATCTGGAGCGCGTGCGGGTCTGGGCCAACGCCCTGATCGTCCATCACCTCGATCCGGCGTGGACGTTCGGCTTCGACAACGCCAAGCGCCGCGCCGGACTGTGCGACTACACGCGCAAGCGCATCTCGGTGTCGCGCTACCTGGCCGCGCGCTACGACGACGAGACCAACCACCAGACCCTGCTGCACGAGGTCGCGCACGCCCTCGCCGGTCCCGCCGCGGGCCACGGCCCCGAGTGGAAGCGCGTCGCGCGCGAGCTGGGCTACGTGGGCGGCACGACGCATCACGGCGAGACCGCGAACGAGCTCGCCCCCTGGGTGGGGGTCTGCCCAGCCGGCCACACTGCGTACCGGCATCGCCGCCCGACGCGCGCCATGTCGTGCGCCAAGTGCTCGCCGCGGTTCGACGCGCGTCACGCGTTCGCCTGGGCGCGCCGCGAGATCACCGCGGCGACCCGGCTGGCTGCGGCGACTCCGCGGTGACGCCTCCGGGCCGCCGGGCGGAGCAAGCACCAGCGAGCTCCGCTCGACGACCGGGGCTCACGCGGGAGCGAGCTCCTCGGCCACGGCCGACGGGCGCGCGCCGCGCGCGGTGCGCGCCGAGCGGTCCACCGCCTTCGCGGCCGCCAGGATGCTCAGCACCGCATAGAACGCGATGAACGCCGACAGCAGCCAGGTGTCACCCCCGGCCCACTGCACGAACAGCACCGCGAGCAGCGGCGTCAGGCCGTTCGAGAAGATGCTGCCCACCTGGTACCCGAGCGAGACGCCCGAGTAGCGCAGGTCGGTCGGGAACTGCTCCGCGAACCATGCCGCCTGCGGTCCGTAGATCGCGTCATGGAGCACGTTCATCCCGAGCACGAACACCGCCCACACCCAGATCGGGGAGCCGGACTCGAGGATCCCGAAGAAGGGCCACACCAGGATGCCGATGCCGGCCGCCGCCGCGATCGCGATCGTGCGGCGCCCGTACCGGTCGCTCAGCCAGCCCCACAGCGGGGTGGTGAAGACGCTCAGGGCCGCGACCGCGATCAGGATGGTCACGCCGATCTGCGCGTCGCCGCGCTGCTCCTTCAGGTAGTTCAGCGAGTACACGGTCAGGATCGAGAACCACGCGGGCTGCACGAGGCGCAGGCCGATCGTCACGAGCACTCCGCGCGGCGCCTCGCGCAGCACGGCCACGACCGGCAGCCGGCGGACCTCGCCGGCCTCACGCAGGCGCTGGAACTCGGGGGCGTCCTCGACGCCGAGCCGGATCACCAGGCCGATCACGACGAGCACGGCGCTCGCGAGGAACGGCACGCGCCAGCCCCACGCCGCGAACGCCTCGGGACCGAACGCCGCCTGAGCCACCGCGAGTGCGCCCGTGGCGAGCAGCAGGCCCGCGGCCGAGCCGACCTGCGTGAAGGAGCCGAAGAACCCGCGGCGCCGGTGGGACGCGTGCTCGGTCGACAGGAGCGCGGATCCGCCCCACTCGGCGCCCACGGACAGGCCCTGCGCCAGACGCAGCACGACCAGGCCGATGACCGCTCCGATGCCCCACACCTCGTAGCCCGGAAGGAGGCCGATCAGGAACGTCGCCACGCCCATGAGGATCAGCGAGTACACGAGCAGACGCTTGCGGCCGATCCGGTCGCCGAGGTGGCCCGCGATGATGCCGCCCAGCGGCCGGGCGGCGAATCCGACGCCGTACGTGGCGAATGCGGCGATCAGGCCGACCGTGGGGTCGGTGGACGGGAAGAACGTCGCGCCGAACACCAGCGCGGAGGCCTGCGCGTAGATGTAGAAGTCGTACCACTCGATGGTCGTGCCGACGAAGCTCGCGGCGAGGACGCGGCGGGTCGCCGCGGGGCTCGGCGTAGTGGCGGCCGGCGCGCTCGGGGCGTCGGTTCGGACTGCGCTGGTCATGGCGTCTCCTTTCCGGGGGTCCTCCCGAGCGTGCTGGCCGCCCGGATCCGTCGGCAAGGGCGCGCGCAACACGGCGTCGTGCGACGTAACGCAGCGTCACGGAGAGCCCTCTCCGGTCACTGGGCCGGGTCAGGATGGAGGCACCGCTGCCGCCGTCCGAGGGAGACTCATGCCCGTTCGCCCGCCGCTCCGTCTCGCCGCGTTCGTGATGGACACGGTCTCGCACATCCAGCACGGGCTGTGGCGTCACCCCGAGGCGCGCCAGCACGAGTTCGACGACGTGCGGATGTGGATCGACCTGGCGAAGACGCTCGAGCGCGGCCGGTTCGACACCCTGTTCTTCGCGGATGTGGTGGGCCTGTACGGCCCGGCCGACGGCGACTACACCGTGAACGCGCGCGAGGGCCTGCAGGTGCCCAACGCCGATCCGTCGATCCTGGCCGCGGCGCTGGCGACCCACACCGAGCACCTCGGGCTGGCGTTCACGAGCTCGGTGCTTCAGGCGCATCCGTTCGAGTTCGCGCGGCGCGTGTCGACGCTGGACCACCTGTCGCGCGGCCGGATCGGATGGAACATCGTCACGAGCGCGCTCGACGGCGCCGCGCGCAACTTCGGCCACGACCGGCTCGAGGAGCACGACGAGCGCTACGCGTGGGCGCAGGAGTACGTCGACGTCGTCGCCAAACTCTGGGAGGGCTCGTGGGACGACGACGCGTTCCGCGCCGACAAGGCGGCGGGCGTCGTGTCGGACGCGTCCGGCATCCACCGGATCGACCACGTCGGGCAGCGCTACCGGGTCGCCGGGCCGCACCTGTCGAAGCCCTCGCCCCAGCGCACGCCCGTGCTGTTCCAGGCGGGCTCGTCGCCGGCCGGACGGGCGTTCGCGGCGCGCAACGCGGAGGCGCAGTTCATCCTGACATCCACGCGCGAGAAGACCGCCGAGCTGATCGCGTCGACGCGCGCCGACGTCGCGGCGGCCGGGCGCCTGCCCGAGGACCTGCTGTTCTTCCTGGGCCTCACGTTCGTGATCGGGTCGACCGAGGAGGAGGCCAGGCGCCGCTCCGCCGAGATCGACGAGCTGCTGTCGCCCGACGGGTTCCTGCTGCACTCGAACCTCGGCTACGACCCGGAGACGGGCGCCGCGCTGGATCCCGACACTCCCCTGTCGCAGGTCAAGACGCAGTTGGGCCAGTCGCACCTGCAGTGGCTGCGCGAGGCGTCCCCGGACCGCGAGCCGACGATCCGGGATCTCGCGGGACTGTCGGCGAAGCTGCGGGCGCGGGTCGTCGGCACCCCCGAGCAGATCGCCGACGAGCTCGAGCAGTGGCAGGACATCGGCGTCGACGGCATCAACGTCATGAACTGGTGGCTGCCGGGCAGCTACGAGGAGTTCGTGGACCACGTCGTGCCCACGCTGCAGGATCGCGGCCTCGTGCAGCGCGAGTACGCGGAGGGCACGCTGCGGCGCAAGCTCTTCGGCCACGACCAGCTGCCGGATCGCCATCCCGCGCGCCGCTGGCGGAGGGCGTTCTCGTGAGCCTCGTAGAGCGCTTCGCGCCGCTGATCGACGAGGTCCGCGAGGGAGCGGTCGAGCGGGAGCTCGCGGATGCCGCTCCGCACGACGTCGTGCGGTCGCTGGCGGACGCGGGGATCGGGGCGGTCCGGCTGCCCGAGGCGGGCGGCGCGTCGATCGCCGACACGATCGAGCTGGTGATCGCGCTCTCGGCCGCGGACTCCAACGTGGGGCACCTGCTGCGCAGTCACTTCGGCTTCGTGGAGCTCGTGCTGCGGCGGGCGCCGGGCTCCGACCGCGACGAGTGGATCCGGCGGATCGCCGGGGGCGCGCTGGTCGGCAACGCCACGAGCGAGCTCAGCGGCACGACGCTGGCCGACATCAGCACCGCCGTGACGGAGGACGACGAGGGCTGGCGGCTCGACGGGCGCAAGTTCTACTCCACGGGCACGGCGTACTCCGACTGGGTGTACCTCGCCGCCGCGCGCGACGGGCGGCGGGTCACGTTCGCGGTCCCGACCGACGCCACCGGCGTCCGCGTGCTCGACGACTGGGACGGCTTCGGCCAGCGCCAGACGGCGAGCGGGACGACCGTGTTCGACGGCGTGCGCGTCGACGAAGCCGACTTCGCGGTGTACGGCGAGGGGCCGCTGACGCACATCCAGGCCTTCTACCAGCTGTACCTCGTGGCCGTGCTGGCGGGCATCGCGGACGAGGTCGTGCGGGACGCCGCCGCGTTCGTCCGCCCGCGCACGCGCAGCTACGTCCACGCGAACACCGCGCGCCCGGCGGACGACCCGCAGGTGCTCGAGGTGGTCGGGCGGCTGTCGACCGCGGCGTTCGCCGTGCGGGCCGCGACGCTCGAGGCCGCGCGGGGGCTGGATGCCGCCGTCGCGGCGACCCCGCCGGGAGAGCCCGTGGATCGCGGCCTCCTGGAGCGGGCCGAGGTCGCCGTGTACCGCGCGCAGGTGCTGGCGACCGACGAGGTGCCCGCCGCGGCGACCCGCCTGTTCGAGATCGGCGGCGCGTCGGCGACCGAGCGCACCAGGGCCCTGGACCGCCACTGGCGCAACGCGCGCGTGGTCGCGAGCCACAACCCGGCGGTGTTCAAGGCCCGCACGATCGGCTCCTGGGAGGTGTCGGGACGGAGCCCACTCGACGCGTGGATCCGCTACGAGACGGTCGGACCGACGCGGTTCTGAGCCGGCGGCGGCTTCAGGGGTTTCGACTCGGTCGCTTCGCTCCCTCGCTCAACCACCACAGGGTGGGACCAACCCCCAAGGTCGTTGAGCGGAGCGAGCGCCAGCGAGCGGAGTCGAAACGCGACGAACCTCCGGGCGGCACACGCCAGCGGCGGCTTCGAGGGTTTCGACTCGCTCGCTCCGCTCCCTCGCTCAACCACCACAGGGTGGGACCCCCGGCGGGCGACACAACGCAGGAGCGGACGGACGGCTGCACCTACGCGCGCGGCCGGGAGTACTCGAGCTCGGGGCGGCCGCGGGAGCCGTGACGCGGGGCGCGGACGGCCACGCCGCGGTCGGCGAGGTGCTCGAGGTAACGGCGGGCCGTGACCCTGGAGAGGCCGAGCGCCTCGGCGACCTCGCTGGCCGAGCGGGCCTGCTCGCTCGCGGCGAGCAGCTCCGACACGGCGTCGAGCGTCTCCTCCGACAGTCCCTTGGGCAGTCCCGGGGCGTTCGAGGTGCGCAGCGCCGCGAACGCGCCATCGACCTCGCGCTGGCTCAGCGTCGACACGGGGGCGGTCATCCGGTCGGAGAACGCGCGGTACGCCGCGAGCTTCTGGGCGAACACCTCGAACACGAACGGCTTGATCAGGTACTGCACGACGCCGACCGCGACCGCCTGCCGCACCGCGTCGAGCTCGCGCACGGCGGTGACCGCGATCACATCGACCACCAGGCCGGATGCCCGCAGCTCGCGGCACAGCGTCAGCCCGTGCCCGTCGGGCAGGTTGAGGTCGAGCAGCAGAAGGTGGATGCGCTCGCCACGGGCCACCGCGTCGCGCAGCTCTCGGCGGGCGGCGCTCGCGGTGTGGGCGATGCCCGCCAGCTCGAAGCCCTCGATCCGGCCGACGTACTCGCCGTGCGCGGCGGCGGTGCGCGGATCGTCCTCGACCACCAGCACGCGGATCATCGCGCGACCCCCGTGGGCTGCGCGACGGGCCCGATCGCGGGCGCCCCGGGCGCCGGCAGGATCGCCGTGAACACGGCGCCGCCGCCCGGCGCCGAGGTCACCTCGATCGTACCGCCGAGGCCCTCGACCACCTGGCGCACGAGCGTGAGCCCGTAGCCGTGGGCCTGCGACTCGGCGTCCTTCGTCGAGTACCCGCGACGGAAGATCCGCTCGCGCTCCTCCTCGGGCACGCCGTCGCCGCTGTCGGTCACCTGGAACACCAGCGACCCGTCGTCCGCGCTCGCGAGGTACACCTCGACCCACGCATCGGTCTGCCCGGTGCGGGCGGCGCGGCGCGCGGCGGCGTCGATCGCGTTGTCGATCAGGTTGCCCAGGATGGTCACGACGTCGGCCGGCTGCAGGCCCTGCGTGCCCGGGGCGAGGTGGGTCTCGAAGTGCATCTCGACCGCGCGCTCGTGCGCCTGCGCGGCCTTGCCGAGCATGAGCGCCGCGATGACCGGCTCGTCGACGGCGTGCAGCACCCGGTCGGCCAGCCGCTGGCCGAGGTCGCGCTCGGACGCGGCGAACCGCAGCGCCTCGTCGGGCCGGCCGAGCTCGATGAGCGACGCGATCGTGTGGAGGCGGTTGTCGAACTCGTGCGCCTGAGCGCGCAGCGCATCCGAGATCGTCCGCACGCTCGACAGCTCGCCCGTCACGCGCCGCAGCTCGGTGCGGTCGCGCAGGGTCAGGATGTCGGCGTCGCGGCCCGCGAGCTCGGTCCCGTCGCGCGCGACGAGCAGGTCGCGGCCGGCGAGCCGCACGACCTCCTCGCGGTCGGCGCCCGTCAGCAGGTCGCGGACGCCATCCGGCAGCCCGGGGTCGTCGACCGCGAAGGGCGGCGTGCGCGCGAGGTCGAGCATCCGGGTCGCCTGGTCGTTGGCGAGCACGACGCGCGGCGGCTCCCCCGGGCGGCGCTCGATCAGGAGCAGCCCCTCCTCGAGCGAGTGCAGCACGGCCTCGTGCGCCGCGAACAGCCGGGCGAGCTCGTCGGCGTCGCGGCCGTCGGTCACGCGGTCGAGCCGCCGGAACAGGCCCCACGCGGCGAGCGCGCCGAGCCCGACCACCACGACCGTGAACAGCCCGACCAGCTGCAGCCGCACGAGGATCGCGTCGGTCACGTTCTGCAGCGTGACGCCGGCCGACACGAGTCCGACGATGTCGCCGCCCGAGCGCACCGGCGTGACCGCGCGCACGGAGGGACCGAGCGTGCCCTCGTAGACCTCGGTGAACGTCTCGCCCGCCAGAGCGGGCTCGATGGTGCCGAGGAACCGCCCGCCGATCCGTTCCGGGTTCGCGTGCGTGTAGCGCGTGCGGTCGGTGTCCATGATCGTGACGTAGTCGACGTCGGTCGCGCGCAGGATGCCCTCGACGTACGGCTGCAGCACGGACGACGCCGCGGCGACCGAGCCGTCGCGGTCGCTCGCCGCGCGCTCGTGCGCCGCGGCGACCGCCTCGATCACGGTGGGGTCGATCGCGAGCGTCGTGGCGAGATCCGCGCTCGTCTCGGCCGCGCGCTCGTGGGCCGATGTGTGGGCGTCGTACGCGAGCCCCGCGAACACCACGGCCGCCCCCGCGAGCAGCACGAGCGCGAACTCGATCAGGAACCGGCGCGCGATGCTGCGGCGGCGCTCCCGGATGGGCCGCGCCGCCTCCGCCGGATCGCCGCGTCGGGACATGCTCCCCATTGTGACCGCCCGCCGGCCGCCCCGCCCGGTCGGCGCCGGTGCCGGCCGAGAACACTATGCACGCAAATATCCACGGCGGCGGCCGTCCCGAGAGGATCGGGGCGCACGCCGACGGCGCTGTGCATCCGCCCCATCCGGGCGGAGCGGGCGCCCCGACCCGAGGAGACCCCCATGGCAATGACGCCAACGGCCGCGAAGAGCACACGCGGCATCGACAAGCAGCACTGGCTCTACATCGCGGTGATCGTCGCCGTCGTGGCCGGCATCGCGGTGGGCCTGATCTGGCCCGAGCTCGGCGCCTCGCTGGCCTGGATCGGCAAGGGCTTCGTCGCGCTCATCAAGATGATGATCGCGCCGGTGATCTTCTGCACGATCGTGCTCGGCATCGGCTCGATCGCCAAGGCCGCCACGGTCGGCAAGGTCGGCGGGCTCGCGCTGGCCTACTTCCTGGTGATGTCGACCTTCGCCCTGCTGATCGGCCTGGTGGTCGGCAACATCCTGCACCCGGGCGAGGGCCTGCAGCTCGGCAACACGGGATACGAGGTCGAGGGCGAGGCGCAGTCGACGACCGACTTCATCCTGGGCATCATCCCGACCACGCTGGTGTCGCCGCTCGTGGGCGAGTCGGTGCTGCAGGTGCTGTTCGTGTCGCTCCTGGTCGGCTTCGCGCTGCAGCAGCTGGGCTCGCGCGGCGAGCCGGTGCTCGACGCCATCCGGTCGTTCCAGACCGTGGTCTTCCGCGTGCTGACGATGGTGCTGTGGGTGGCCCCGATCGGCGCGTTCGGAGCGATCGCCGGCGTCGTCGGCGCGACCGGATGGGGCGCGGTCGTCTCGCTCGCGACCCTGATGGTCGGCTTCTACGTGACGTGCATCCTGTTCATCGGCGTCGTGCTGGCGGCGGTGCTGTGGTTCGCGGCGCGGATCAACATCTTCTCGCTCATGAAGTACCTCGGCCGCGAGTACCTGCTGATCGTGAGCACCTCGTCGAGCGAGTCGGCGCTGCCGCGCCTGATCGCCAAGATGGAGCACGTCGGCGTCTCGAAGCCCGTGGCCGGCATCACGGTGCCGACCGGCTACTCGTTCAACCTCGACGGCACGGCGATCTACCTGACCATGGCGTCGCTGTTCATCGCGACCGCGATGGGCACGCCGCTCACGGTGCCCGAGCAGATCGGCCTGCTGGTCTTCATGATCATCGCGTCGAAGGGCGCCGCGGGCGTGACCGGCGCGGGCCTGGCGACGCTGGCCGGCGGCCTGCAGACCTACCGCCCCGACCTGGTCGACGGCGTCGGCATGATCACGGGCATCGACCGCTTCATGTCGGAGGCCCGCGCGCTGACCAACTTCACCGGCAACGCCGTGGCCGCCGTGGTGATCGGCGCATGGACCAAGGAGTTCGACCGCGACCGCGCGCTCGAGGTGCTGCGCGGCGACCTGCCGTTCGACGAGCGCACCATGGTCGGCGACGGCCACGGCGAGGTGCCCGAGGGCCGGATCGAGGACTCGCTGCTGGAGCTGCCGGAGGACGGCCAGGGCCCGTCGCCCATCTCGGCGCCCATCCCCACGGGGGCGTCGCGGCGCTGATCCGACGCGAGGGGGACGATGGCGGCGGTCCGGGGGGACCGCCGCCATCGGCATGTATGAGGAGGTCGACCGTCGTGCGAGCGCAGCGAGCGTGGAGCGAAGCGAGTCGAAACGGCGCCGCGGCTCCCGACCGGTCGGGAAGCTCGGCCGCGTTTCGACTCCTCGCTGGCGCTCGTCGCTCAACGAGCACGGCGGGGGCCTCAGAGCGCCCGATACACCCCGTCGCGCAGGACCGGGACCGCGTCGAGGTCGTCGACCTTGGCTGCGGCGCGGACCTGCTCGTGCCGCGGGTCGCCCTCGAGCTCGCGGCCGGAGCCGCTCGCCGTGAGCAGGTGCTTGACGGCGCGGCGCAGCGCGGCGAACGACTCCGCGGCGGCCACGGCCTCGGGCGACGAATGGTCGATCCCGAGCGGGGTGAGCGCGTCGATCACGGCGCCCGCGCCGAGGTGGTCCTCGACCGCGAAGCGCAGGTCGCCCTCGGGCGTGCGCTCGCCGGCGGCGATGACCGCGATGCTGGTGCGGGCGCTGCGGCGCTCCTGCTCGGCCTTGATCGCGCGCGCGACGGCCGAGGTGTTGCGCAGCGCGGCCGCCAGGACGAGCGGGCGCTCGCCGTCCTCGCGCGGCGGCAGCTCGGCCAGCTCCCGCGAGATCGCGCCGCCGTTGGGGCACCGCGACTCGGCGACGACGACCTCGCCGCCCTCGGCGACGGTCGCGGCCGCGTTGGAGGCGAACCGGATGACGTCCACGACGACGTACACGTCGGCGGGCGCGAGGCGACGGAGCCCCTCGAGGCCCCAGTCGAGGCGGACCTGGTAGCTGGACTGATCGAACGGCGAGCTCACGGATCCCAGCGTAGGGCGCATCCGAAGCCGGCCGATCCCGTGTGTCGCGGGGCGTCATCCGCACCCGTGTCTCACTTCGGCGCGGAATCGGGGCCGGATTCCGCGTTGAAGTGAGACATGGATTCGGGGATGACGCGACGCGGGGGCGGATGCCAGAGTGGCGGCATGCGGATCCTGCAGAAGCTGGTGCTCGACATCGATGCGGATGCAGCGTGGCGCGCGCTGCACTCGCCGGCCGCGCTCGCCGAGCTCTACGGCCCCCTGCTGCGGGTGGAGGCGATGGCGGCCGACGGCCTGCCGGTCCGGTGGGAGCACGGCTCGGACGCCCCGGTGCGCTACTCGACCGCGGGCCTCGGGCTCGGCGCGCACCTGATCTCGATGCGCGACCGGACGAAGACCGACGCGAACGGCCCCGTGCGGATCCTGCGCGACGCCGGCATCCCACTGACGGGCCCGCTCGCCGGCCTCGACGCGTGGGACCACCAGATGGCCGTCGCGCCGCTGCCCGGCGACCCGTCGCGCACGCTGTGGCGCGAGCGCCTCGTGATCCGCGGGGCGGTCGCGCCGCTCCTGTGGCCGGCCCTGTGGGCCGTGTGGCAGTGGCGCGGCGCGCGCCTGAAGCGCCTCGCCCCGACCTGGGCGTACGACGGGGAGCCGGTCGAGCCGGACGCCGCGGATGAGTGAGATCGCCGTCCGGCGGGCGCTGCCGGACGACGCCGAGGGCCTGGCGAGGGTGCACGTCCGCACCTGGCAGATCGCGTACGCGGGGCTCGTGCAGCAGGCGGTGCTGGACTCGCTCGACATCGCGGCCCGCACCACGCGCTGGCGCGCCATCCTGGAGGGCCTCGACCAGCAGGGGCGGACGTGGGTTGCCATCGAGGGCGACGAGGTGATCGGCTTCAGCTCGTCGGGACCGGCGCGGGGCGACGACCCGCCCTGGCCGCTCGAGCTGTGGGCCCTGTACGTGCACCCGAAGCGGCACGGCTCAGGCGCCGGTGCACTGCTGGCCGACGCGGCCCTCGGCGAGCTGCCCGCGTTCCTGTGGGCGCTCGAGGGCAACGCCCGCGCCATCCGGTTCTACGAGAAGATCGGCTTCGCGCTGGACGGCGCCCGCAAGGACGACGAGGTCGGCGGCGTCACGCTGCACGAGCTCCGGATGGTCCGCGGCATCTGAGCGGTCACGCGCCCGTCCGTGCGACACAACGCAGGACCTGGGCGGGGGTGACGGCGTGTCGGGCCCGAGAACAGGCCGAACACGCCCGGGATGCGCGAGAAGTCCTGCGTTGTGTCGGAGACAGTGACGGCCGCGCGCCGGATGCCCGACGCATCCGGCGCGCGGAGCCTCACTCGGCGTGCAGCGCCTCGACCGGGACCACGCGGGTCGCGAGGCGCGTCGGGACGACCGCCGCCACGAGTGTGAGCGCGGCCGCCGCGACGACCACCGCCGCCACGAACAGCCACGGCACGGCGGGCATCACGATCGCGCCGCCCGGCGCGCCCACGACCAGCGACACGGAGCCGAGCACGGACTGCGCGCCCACCCAGCCGTAGAACACCCCGAGCACGAGCCCGAGCGCGACCGACGCGAGCGTGATGTGCGTGGCCTCGAGCAGCACCATCCGTCGGATCTGCGCGTTGGACAGGCCGAGAGCGCGCAGCAGGCCCAGCTCGCGGCGGCGCTGGACGACGCCGATCGTGAGCAGGTTCACCAGACCCACGGCGGCGATCACGGCCGAGACGCCGACGAGCACCATCATCACGGCGGCGAACTGGTCGAGCACCGGGATGCGGCCGAGGTCGAGCCCCTGCGAGTTGGCCGCGAGCACGGCCTGCGCGCTCTCCGCCGCCACGGCGAACATCGTCACGAGGGTCACGCCGACCGTGACGCCGATGCCCATCCGGCTGGTGCGCCCGGGGTACCGCAGCGCGTTGTCGGCCGCGAGCCGGGCGACGGCCGAGTCGCCGAACGCCCGCCCCACGAGCCGCAGCACGGGCGGCATCACGACGGTGGATCCGACCACCAGGCCCGTGAACGACAGCAGGCCGCCGAGGAACGCCGGGAGCACGCCGAGGGGCGTCACGGCGCCGAGCACGACGCCGCCGACGAGCAGCAGCGTGCCGGCGCCGACCAGCACCGCCGCCGGGACGTTGCGCGCGGGCCGCGAGAACTCGTCGTGCGCGCGCTCGACCGATCCGCCGAGCGCCTGCAGCGGCGTCACCGTGAGCACGCGGCGCGAGCCCACCCACGCGGCGGCCCACGTCGTGAGCGTCACGATCGCGGCCGGCACAAGCAGCCACGCCTGCGCGACCTCGTATCCGGTGTCTCGGATGACCGCGGTCGCCACCGCGACGCCGCCCGCGGCGAGCGCGACGCCGACGGCGAGGCCGAGCGCCGCGCCGATCGCGCCCACGACCAGGCCCTGGCGGGCGACCTCCACGCGCTGCGAGCGCGCGGTCGCGCCGATCAACCGCATCAGGGCGATCCGCCGCGTGCGGCCCGCGACGATCGTCGAGAACGTGTTGGCCGTCACGATCGCGGCCACGTACAGCGCCAGCAGAAGCAGGATCCCGCTGAGGATCGCGATCACGATGAGCAGCGTCTCGGAATCGCCGATGTACGGGTCGGTCGCGAGCAGGGCGCCGAGGAATCCGGTCGCGCTGAGGAGCAGCACTCCGAACGCGCTCGACAGCGCCGCGACCAGGATGCTCGCCCCCATGCCCCGCTCGCGCAGGAACGCCAGGCCGGCGGCGCGCGGAGCCGTGGCCGAGGTGTCCGGGACGACGGTGGCGATCGCGGCGCTCATCGCGCCACCGCCGACGCAACCGCCGGCACCGCCGCCGCGACGGGGGCCGCCTCGGCCGAGAGCATGTGGGCCGAGATCTGCTCGGCGGTCTGGCGGGGCTTGTCGGCCGCGATGCGGCCGTCCGCGAGGAACAGCACGCGGTCGGCGTGGCTCGCGGCGATCGGGTCGTGCGTGACCATCGCGATGCTCTGCCCGTGCTCGCGGCTCGCGGTCGCCAGCAGCGCGAGCACCTCGCGGCCGGTGCGGGAGTCGAGGTTGCCCGTGGGCTCGTCCGCGAACACCAGGTCGGGCGCCGTGGCGAGGGCGCGGGCGATCGCCACGCGCTGCTGCTGGCCGCCGCTGAGCTCGTGCGGCCGGTGGCCGAGGCGCGGGCCGAGGCCCAGCGACTCGATCAGCCCGTCGATCCGGGCCCGCTCCGCGGGCGAAGGCCGCCGCCCGTCGAGGTCGAACGGCAGCAGGATGTTGCCGCGCACGTCGAGCGTCGGAACGAGGTTGAACGACTGGAACACGAAGCCGACGCGGCGGCGGCGCAGCAGCGTCAGCTCGGTGTCGCGCAGGACCGTGATCTCGGTGTCGCCGATCCAGGCGCGGCCGGCGCTGGGCGCATCCAGGCCCGCCATGATGTGCATCAGGGTCGACTTGCCCGAGCCGCTGGGGCCCATGATCGCGGTGAACTGACCGCGCCGGATGCCGACGCTGACGTCGTCGAGGGCGCGCACCACGCCGTCGCCCGCGCCGTAGGTCTTGCTGAGGTTCTGGACGCGGGCGGCGAGGCCGAGGTCCGTGGTCGTGATCTCCATACCGGCGACGCTACGGAGCGGGACGGGGGCGGCGGATCGGCCGGCGGGGGCATCCGCGTACATCGCGGGGATGATCCTCGGGGCCCCCTCCGTCGACACAACGCAGGAGCGGATCGCGGCGTCCGGTGCGCCGGGCGCGGATTTCCGCGGTCGACACGCCCGGGAGGCGCGACAGGTCCTGCGTTGTGTCCGGATGGCGGGCGCGCGGCGACACGCCGGGACACGCCGCGCGGTTTACAGGGCGCCCGTCCGCAGCTAGTTTTGAATCATTCAAGACTGGAAGGCGGTGATCCCGTGATGCATGCGCACGCCACCCCGGAGGAGGCCCTCCGCGCGGCCTCCCTGCGCGTCACGGCGCCGCGGCTCGCGACGCTCGAGGCCGTGCAGACGGCGGCGCACGCCGACACCGACACGGTCATCCGGGTCGTGCGCGAGAAGCTCCCCGCCGTGTCGCACCAGGCCGTCTACGACTCGCTGCACGCGCTCACCCGCGCGGGCCTGGTGCGCCGCATCCAGCCGCACGGCATGGTCGCGCGCTACGAGTCCCGCGTCGGCGACAACCACCACCACCTCGTGTGCCGCTCGTGCGGCCTCATCGTCGACGTCGACTGCGCGGTCGGCTCCGCGCCGTGCGCCGTGCCGGCCGACGACCACGGCTTCGCGATCGACGAGGCCGAGTTCATCTTCTGGGGGCTGTGCGCGTCATGCCAGGCCGCGCCCCCGGAGTCCGCAGATCTCCCCTGACCCGTTCCGTCCCATCCACCACGAAAGGCGACAATGACCGAGAGCACCGGCTCCTGCCCCTTCGGCTACGACAGCGGATCCTCCGGATCGGCTCCCGCCGGCACCGTCCAGCCCGCGGCCGTCGACAGCGAACCCGCCCTCCCGGGCACCGGCCCCAGCGCGACCGACGTCCCCGGCAAGCGCGTCCACCCGACCATGGGCTCCGCCAACGCCGAGTGGTGGCCCGAGAAGCTGAACCTCAAGATCCTCGCGAAGAACCCCGCCGTGGCGAACCCGCTGGGCGAGGACTTCGACTACGCCGAGGCGTTCAACAGCCTCGACCTGGCGGCCGTGAAGGCCGACCTCGCGGCGGTCATGACCGAGTCGAAGGACTGGTGGCCCGCGGACTTCGGCCACTACGGCCCGTTCATGATCCGCATGGCCTGGCATGCGGCGGGCACCTACCGCTCGCACGACGGCCGCGGCGGCGCCGGCGCCGGCCAGCAGCGCTTCGCCCCGCTGAACTCGTGGCCCGACAACGGCAACCTCGACAAGGCGCGCCGCCTGCTGTGGCCCGTCAAGAAGAAGTACGGCCAGAAGATCTCGTGGGCCGACCTGTTCATCCTGGCCGGCAACGTCGCGCTCGAGACCATGGGCTTCCCCACCTTCGGCTTCGCCGGCGGACGCCCGGACGTCTGGGAGGCCGACGACGACGTGTACTGGGGCCCCGAGAAGGTCTGGCTGGACGACGAGCGCTACACGGGCGACCGTGAGCTCGAGGCGCCGCTCGCGGCCGTGCAGATGGGCCTCATCTACGTCAACCCGGAGGGCCCCAACGGCAACCCCGACCCGCTCGCGTCGGCCCGCGACATCCGCGAGACGTTCCGCCGCATGGGCATGAACGACGAGGAGACCGTCGCGCTGATCGCCGGCGGCCACACGTTCGGCAAGACGCACGGCGCCCACCCGGACGACAAGCTCGGCCCGGACCCCGAAGCCGCCCCGCTCGAGAACCAGGGCCTCGGCTGGAAGAACGGCTACGGCACCGGCAAGGGCGACGACACGGTCACGTCGGGCCTCGAGGTGACGTGGACCTACCACCCGACGCGCTGGGACAACGAGTTCTTCCACATCCTGTTCGCGTACGAGTGGGAGCTCATGGAGTCGCCCGCCGGCGCCAAGCAGTGGAGGCCGAAGGACGGCGCGGGCGCCGACATGGTGCCGATGGCGCACTCGGACGGCAAGCGCGAGCCGCGCATGCTCACGAGCGACCTGGCCCTGCGCTTCGACCCGGAGTACGAGAAGATCTCGCGCCGCTTCAAGGACGACCAGGCCGCGTTCACCGACGCGTTCGCCCGCGCGTGGTTCAAGCTGACCCACCGCGACATGGGCCCCAAGGCGCGCTACCTCGGCCCCGAGGTGCCCGCCGAGGACCTCATCTGGCAGGACCCGCTGCCCGCGAACGGCGGCTCGACCCTGCCGGCCGACATCGCCAAGGCGAAGCAGCTCATCCTGGAGTCGGGCCTCAGCGTGCAGGAGCTCGTCTCGACCGCGTGGAAGGCGGCTGCGACGTTCCGCAGCTCCGACAAGCGCGGCGGCGCGAACGGCGGCCGCATTCGCCTCGAGCCGCAGGTGAACTGGAAGGTCAACCGCCCCGAGCAGCTGAAGCCCGTGCTGACCGTCCTCGAGGGCGTCGCGGCGGAGTCCGGCCTGTCGTTCGCCGACGTGGTCGTGCTCGCGGGCAACGTGGGAGTCGAGCAGGCCGCGCAGGCCGGCGGCGTCGAGGTCGAGGTGCCCTTCACCCCCGGCCGCGTCGACGCGACGCAGGAGCAGACCGACCCCGAGCAGTTCGCGTGGCTCGAGCCGGTGGCCGACGGCTTCCGCAACTACGACAGCGGCTTCCTGAAGCTGCCGAGCGAGTACCTGCTGCTCGACCGCGCCAACCACCTGGGCGTCTCGGCGCCGCAGATGACCGTGCTGGTCGGCGGCCTGCGCGTGCTCGGCAACAACTGGGACGGCTCGGACCTCGGCGTCTTCACCGACCGCCCGGGCGCGCTGACGAACGACTTCTTCGTCAACCTGCTCGAGCTCGGCATCGAGTGGACCCCGTCGGAGGACGCCCAGACCTTCACGTCGAACACGGGCCTGACCGGCTCGCGCGTCGACCTGGTGTTCGGCGCCAACTCGGAGCTGCGCGCGCTCGCCGAGGTCTACGCCTCGGACGACGCGAAGGAGAAGTTCGTCCAGGACTTCGTCGCCGCCTGGGTCAAGGTCATGGAGAACGACCGCTTCGACCTCAAGAAGTAACCCTCCTCACACGGAGCCGCTCCCTCATCCGAGGGGGCGGCTTCGTCGTTTTCAGGCGAGCCCGTGCTCGAAGGCGAAGACGACGAGCTGCACGCGGTCGCGGAGGGCGAGCTTGGTGAGGATGCGGCTGATGTGGGTCTTGACCGTGGCCTCGCTGAGGAACTCGCGTGCCGCGATCTCGGCGTTGCTGAGGCCGCGCGCGGCGAGCGCGAAGATCTCCCGCTCGCGCTCGGTCAGGTCGCCGTAGGCCGGAGGCACGGGGCGCGGCGCCTCCGCGAAGTGGGCGAACAGGTCGCGGGTCGCGGCGGCGGCGATCACGCTCGAGCCGGCGTGGACCGTGCGGATCGCCGCGAGCAGGAACTCCGGCTCGGCGTCCTTGAGCAGGAACCCGGATGCGCCCTGCCGGATGGCGCGGGCGGCCGCCTCGTCCAGGTCGAACGTCGTGAGCATCACGACCTTCGCCGGATCCGGGTCCTTCAGCAGCTCCGCGGTCGCGGCGAGGCCGTCCATGACGGGCATCCGGATGTCCATGAGGATCACGTCGGGACGCGACGCGCGGACGACGGCGAGCGCCTCGCGCCCGTCCCCCGCCTCGCCCACGACCTCGAGGTCGGGCTGCGACGCGACCAGCATCCGGATGCCGGCGCGGAACAGCGCCTGGTCGTCCACGAGCACGACGCGGATCATGCCGATCTCCTCTCCACGGGAAGCACGGCCCGCACGGTGAAGACGCCGGCGTCGGCGCCGGCGTCGAGACGTCCGCCGACCAGCTGCGCGCGCTCGCGCATGCCGATCAGGCCGTGCCCGCCGGGCTCGGACGGGCGCGCGTCCGGGCGGACGCCGTTGCGGACCATCAGCTCGACGCGGTCCGGGAGCCACGCGAGCGCGACGTCGACCGGCCCGCCGTCGCCGTGGCGCAGCGCGTTCGTGAGCGCCTCCTGCAGGATGCGGTACACCGCGAGCTGCGCCGACGCGGGCGGCGTGCCGGGCGGCGCCGGATCGACGTCGACGCGCAGGTCCACGCCGGCCGCGCGCACCTGCGCGTACAGGCCCTCGAGGTCGGCGAGCGTCGGCTGCGGCCCCTCCGCCTCGCCGCCCGACCCGAACTGACCGTGGCGCAGCTGGGTCAGCAGCAGCCGCACGTCCGACAGCGCGGCCCGCGCCGTCTGGCTGATGGTGCCGAGCGCGGCCGTCGCCGCATCCGGATCGGACGCGGCCGCGTAGCGCGCACCGTCGGCCTGCGCGATCACGACCGCGAGCGAGTGCGCCACGACGTCGTGCATGTCGCGCGCGATGCGGCCCCGCTCCTCCTCGGCGGCGGCGCGCTCCTCGGCATGGCGCTGGGCGAGGCGCCCCTCGCGCGCCCGCACGACCGAGCGGTAGAGGGCGCCGAGCGTCCACGACAGCAGCAGCGCGAACAGCGCGGCCACGAACATCAGCACGCCCGCGGTGAGGCGGTCCCACAGCAGGCCCGGCACGTCCGGGGACGTCCACGCGACCCCGTACAGGTAGGCGACGATCGTGAAGGCGCCGACGAACGCCGAGGCGAAGCCGGCCCAGTACACGGCCCTCGTGCCGTAGGCCGCGGTCGCGAACAGCACCACGAAGATCGCCGTGTTCGCGAACGTCGGCTGCAGGCCCGCGAGCATCTGCAGGATCGCGCCGCCCCACGCGACCGCGAGGGCGAGCGGTGGCGACACCCGGCTCAGCATGAGCGCGGCGACCATCGACGCGACCACGAGGAAGAACCACGCGGGCGACATGTCGCCGTACAGCCCGCGCCATGCGAGGGACGCGAGCGCGAAGACCGCGCCGAGCACGGAGTCGATGAGCCACTGCCCGGGCGAGACGTCCCGGATCCAGCCCCGGGGCATCCGGAGCCCCTCGGTCGTCGCGCGCGCATCCATCCGTCTCACCGTACGGTCCCGGGGCGACGGTCACATCCGTCGCGGGATGTATCCGTGTGGCCCCTGACGCCACCCGTAGGCTGATCGGGTGGATGCCCTGCACGATCCGGACCGCCGCGGCTTCGCCTCGGACAACTACGCCGGCGCCCATCCGGAGGTGATCGCCGCCATCGCGGCGGCGAACGGGGGCCACGAGGTCTCGTACGGGGACGACGCCTGGACCGCGCGCCTGCAGGAGCTGTTCTCGGAGCTGCTCGGCGAGGGTGTCGAGGCGTTCCCGGTGTTCAACGGCACGGGCGCCAACGTGGTCGCGCTGCAGTCGATGGTCACCCGGTGGGGCGCGGTGATCGCGCCGGCCGTCGCGCACGTCAACACCGACGAGGGCGGGGCGCCGGAGAAGGTGGGCGGCTTCAAGATCGTCCCGGTCGCGACGCCGGACGCCAAGCTCACGCCCGACCTGGTCGAGGCGGTGGCGGGATCCCGCGGGGTGCACCAGGCCGTGCCGCAGGTCGTCTCGATCACGCAGTCGACCGAGCTCGGCACGCTGTACTCGGTCGACGAGATCGCCGCGATCGCGGATCGCGCCCACGCGCTCGGCCTGACCGTGCACATGGACGGCGCCCGGATCGCGAACGCGGCCGCCGCGCTCGACATGCCGCTGCGGGCATTCACGCGCGACGTGGGCGTCGACGTGCTGAGCTTCGGCGGCACCAAGAACGGCGCGATCGGCGCCGAGGCGGTCGTCGTCCTGGACCCGGATGCCGTGGACGGCATCCCGTACCTGCGCAAGAGCGCCATGCAGCTCGCGTCCAAGATGCGGTTCGTGTCGGCGCAGCTCGTCGCGCTGCTCGAGGACGACCTGTGGCTGCGCAGCGGCGCGCACGCCAACGCGATGGCGGCCCGCCTGCGCGCGGGCGTCGAGGCCGGACTGGCCGCGGGCTCCATCCAGGGCGTCGCCTTCACGCAGCCGACGCAGGCCAACGGCGTCTTCGCGACGCTGCCGCCCGGCGTCGCCGACCGACTGCGCGAGCGCTTCCGCTTCTACGACTGGGACGAGGCCACGGGCGAGGTCCGCTGGCTCACGAGCTGGGACACGACCGAGGCCGACGTCGACGCGTTCGTCGCCGCGATCGCGGCCGAGACCACGCGCGGCTGATCAGCGCAGCGCGCCGACGCTGGCCAGCGCGGTGCGGACGAGCGTCGAGCGGCCGCCCTCCATCTCGGCCGCGAGCGAGTCGGAGCACGCCTCCTCCGGCGACATCCAGGTCACCTCGAGCGCGTCCTGGCGCGGCTCGCACGTGCCCGTGACCGGCACGACGAACGCGAGCGACACCGCGTGCTGGCGGTCGTCGTGGTACGCGCTCACGCCGGGGATCGGGAAGTACTCGGCGACCGTGAACGGCACGGGCGACGGCGGCAGCAGGGGGAACGCCATGGGCCCGAGATCGTTCTCGAGGTGGCGGAACAGCGCGTCGCGCACGGTCTCGCCGTAGCGCACGCGGCCCGACACGATCGTGCGCGTGATCTCGCCCATCGGGGTCGCGCGCAGCAGGATGCCGACCTGGGTCACGGCGCCCGTGCCGTCGGTACGGACCGGCACCGCCTCGACGTAGAGCATCGGCAGCCGGCGCCGGATCTCGGCCAGCTCGATGTCGGTCAGCCACGCCGGGTTGGACGACCCGCCGGGCACGCCGCCGAAGCCCGCCGCGCCCACGGCGGCGAAGTCTTCGTCGTCCGAGCTCTCGTTCGGGTCGGGGTCGGGGGTGCGAACGGCCATGTCTCCTGTATACCCGCACCCACCGGGAACGGACGACGGATGTCCCCGGATCGGGGCAGGTTTCGGCTCGCTCGCTTCGCTCCCTCGCTCAACCTTGCCGCGACGCGCATCAACGCGCTGCGCGCATTGATCCGCGCCGCGGCAAGATGGACCCGTGCCTGAGATCCCCGTCCTCGACGAATCCGCTGTGCTCTGGTCGGGCGAGCCCGCCGGAAGGCCGCTGCTCGTGCTGCTGCACGGCTACGGCGCCGACGAGCGCGACCTGTTCGCACTCGCGCCGCACCTGCCCGAGGCGTTCGCGGTCGCCGCGGTCCGCGCGCCGCTCGAGCCGCCGTTCCCCACGCCGGGTCGCTCCTGGTACCCGATCGAGGGGCTCGAGAGCCGCGATGCCGCACATGTGACGCGTGCCGCCGAGCGGCTGATCGAGTGGCTCGACGCGGTTGCGGGCGAGGCGTCGAGCGTCGCTCTGCTGGGCTTCTCGCAGGGTGGCGCGGTCGCGCTGCAGGCCCTCCGGCTCGATCCCGAGCGGTTCTCGTTCGTCGTGAACCTGTCGGGCTACGTCACGCCCGGCGAGCTGCCCGGCGACGCCGCGCTCGCCGAGCGCCGCCCGCCCGTGTTCTGGGGCCGCGGCGCGATGGACGACGTCATCCCCTCGTGGCTCGTGCTGCACACGACCGACTGGCTGCCGGGCCACAGCGACCTCGTGGGCCGGATCTACCCGATGCTGCGGCACGCGGTCTCGGAGCAGGAGCTCGCCGACATCCGGGTCTTCCTCGAGAAGCAGCTGGAGGGTGCCGCGGACGGGGCGCGGTAGTCAGGACGCGCAGGCGACGCACCGGGTGGCCGTCGGGCGGACCTCGAGCCGCCCGAGCGGGATGGCACGGCCGCACACCTCGCACACGCCGTAGGTGCCGTCGGCGAGGCGGGCCCGGGCCGCGTCCAGCTCCTCGAGCTCGCGGACGGCGGCGGCGCGGAGGCCGGTGAGGCGCGACCACTCGTCGGCGAGCGTGGCGCCCTCGGGGTCGTGCTCGTCGTCGGCCGTCGCGTCGCCGCGCGCGGCGCCGAGGCCCTCGAGCGCCGCGTCGTGCGCCCGCAGGGCGGCCTCCGTGCGGGCGCGCTCATCGGCGAGGATGCGGGCGAGCGCGTCGCGCGTGGCGGAGTCCATGGATCCATGGTGGGGGATCGGACGGGTGGGCAGGCTTCAGGACGTTTCGACTCGCTTCGCTCGCTCAACGAGCACGGGGCAGACGGCAATTGCCGTCAAGGGGTGGCCGCGATGTCCGTGGTGCGCGGGAGGATAGGGCGATGGATGTGCTCGACCGGTTCGCGCCCGCGACGCGGGAGTGGTTCCGCGGCGCCTTCCGGGCGCCGACCAGCGCCCAGGAGGGCGCGTGGGACGCGATCTCGCAGGGCCGGCACGCGCTCGTCGTGGCGCCGACCGGATCGGGCAAGACGCTGTCGGCGTTCCTGTGGGCCATCGACCGGATCTTCCGCGAGAAGGAGCCGGGCTCGGAGCGCACGCGCATCCTGTACGTCTCGCCGCTGAAGGCCCTCGGCGTCGACGTCGAGCGGAACCTGCGGTCGCCGCTCGTCGGGATCTCGCAGGCCGCACGCCGCCTGGGCGTGGAAGCTCCGGATGTCTCGGTCGGCGTGCGCTCGGGCGACACCCCGTCGTCCGACCGCCAGCGCCTGGTGCGCCACCCGCCGGACATCCTGATCACGACCCCCGAGTCGCTGTACCTGATGCTCACGAGCCAGGCGCGCGAGACGTTGCGCGAGGTGCACACCGTGATCGTCGACGAGGTCCACGCGGTCGCGGCGAGCAAGCGCGGCGCCCACCTCGCGGTGAGCCTCGAGCGGCTCGACGACCTGCTCGAGAAGCCCGCGCAGCGCATCGGGCTCTCGGCCACGGTCCGCCCGATCGACGAGGTCGCGCGGTTCCTGGGCGGCACCGCGCCCGTCGACATCGTCGCGCCCCGCGCGTCGAAGACGTTCGAGCTGAGCGTCACCGTGCCGATCGCCGACATGCAGAATCCGCCGCCCGCGGCGGGCGCGACCCCGGCGGCCGAGACGGGCGACGACGGCGAGTGGTTTCAACCCGAGCAGACGGAGATGACCGGATCGATCTGGCCTCACGTGGAGGAGGCGATCGTCGACCGGATCCTGGCGCACCGGTCCACGATCGTGTTCGCCAACTCCCGGCGCCTGGCCGAGCGGCTCACGGCGCGGCTGAACGAGATCTACAGCGAGCGGCTGGGGCTCGACCTCCCGGAGCCGGCGGTCCCCGCCGCCAGGGAGGCGCAGGCGGGGCAGACCGCCGGGGCCGATCCCGTGCTCGCGAAGGCCCACCACGGGTCGGTGTCCAAGGAGCAGCGGGCGATCGTCGAGGAGGAGCTCAAGTCGGGCGCCCTGCGCTGCGTGGTCGCCACCAGCAGCCTCGAGCTCGGCATCGACATGGGCGCGGTCGACCTGGTGATCCAGGTCGAGGCGCCGCCGAGCGCGGCCAGCGGCCTGCAGCGGGTCGGCCGCGCCGGTCACCAGGTGGGCGAGATCTCGAAGGCCGCGCTGTTCCCCAAGCACCGCAGCGACGTGCTGCACACGGCGATCGTAACCGAGCGGATGCTCGCCGGGCAGATCGAGTCGATCGCGGTGCCGCAGAACCCGCTCGACATCCTGGCGCAGCAGACCGTGGCCGCCACGGCGCTCGGCGCGGTCGAGGTGGAGCACTGGTTCGAAACCGTGCGCCGCAGCGCGCCGTTCCGCTCGCTCCCCCGCAGCGCGTTCGAGGCCACTCTCGACCTGCTCGCGGGACGTTACCCGTCCGACGAGTTCGCCGAGCTGCGGCCGCGCCTGGTGTGGGATCGCGACGCCGGCACGATCGCCGGCCGTCCGGGCGCGCAGCGGCTCGCCGTGACGAGCGGCGGCACCATCCCCGACCGGGGCCTGTTCGGCGTGTTCATCGCGGGCGAGACGCGGAACGCGCGCGTGGGCGAGCTCGACGAGGAGATGGTCTACGAGTCGCGCGTGAACGACGTGTTCACGCTGGGGACCACGAGCTGGAAGATCGTCGAGATCACGCACGACCGCGTCAACGTCGTGCCGGCGTTCGGGCAGCCGGGCAAGGTGCCGTTCTGGCACGGCGACGGGCTCGGACGTCCCGCCGAGCTGGGCGAGGCCCTCGGCCGGTTCGCGCGCGAGCTCACGTCGGCCGCGCCCGAGGAGGCCGAGCAGCGCCTGCGCGAGGCCGGGCTCGACGACAACGCCCGCGGCAACCTGCTCGGCTACCTCGCCGAGCAGCGCGAGACCACCGGCACGCTGCCCACCGACCGCACGCTGACCGTCGAGCGCGGCCGCGACGAGGTGGGCGACTGGCGGATCATCCTGCATTCCCCGTACGGCATGCACGTGCACGCGCCCTGGGCCCTGGCGGTCAACGCGCGCATCCGGGAGCGCCTGGGCGTCGAGGGGTCGGCGGTCGCGAGCGACGACGGCATCATCGCGCGCATCCCCGACGCCGAATCGGAGCCTCCGGGCGCCGAGCTGTTCGTGTTCGATCCGGATGAGCTCGAGCGCATCGTGACCGATGAGGTCGGCGGGTCGGCGCTGTTCGCCTCGCGGTTCCGCGAGTGCGCCGCACGCGCGCTGCTGATGCCGCGCCAGAACCCCGGCAAGCGCAGCCCGCTGTGGCAGCAGCGCCAGCGGTCGGCGCAGCTGCTCGAGGTCGCCCGGCGGCATCCGACGTTCCCGATCATCCTCGAGACCCTGCGCGAGGTGCTGCAGGACGTCTACGACCTCCCCGCGCTGCTGCGGATCGCGCGGAGCATCGGGGAGCGCCGCATCCGGCTGATCGAGACCGAGCCCGCGCAGCCCTCGCCCTACGCGCGCGACCTGCTGTTCGGATATGTCGGTGCGTTCATGTACGAGGGCGACTCGCCGCTGGCCGAACGCCGCGCGGCCGCCCTCTCGGTGGATCCGGCGCTGCTGAGCGAGCTGCTGGGCAAGGTCGAGATGCGCGAGCTGCTCGACCCCGAGGTGATCGCGCAGTTCGAGGCCGAGGCCCAGCGCCTCGCGCCCGACCGGCGCGCGCGCGGCGTGGAGGGCGTGGCGGATCTGCTCCGCGTGCTCGGGCCGCTGTCGGCAGAGGAGGTGGCCGAGCGGCTCGAGCCCGACCCCGAGGCCGCCGGCGCGCAGGCCCACCTCGACGCGCTGGTCGACGCGCGCCGCGCCATCCGGGTGTCGATCGCGGGGCAGGACCGCTACGCCGCGATCGAGGATGCGGGGCGCCTGCGGGACGCGCTCGGCGTCGCGCTGCCCGTGGGCGTGCCCGTGGCGTTCCTGGAGCCGCTGCCCGATCCTCTCGGCGACGTGGTCTCCCGGTACGCCCGCACGCACGGCCCGTTCACGACCGCCGCCGTGGCCGAGCGGCTCGGCATCGGCCCCGCCGTCGCGCGCCACGCGCTGCAGCGGCTCGAGGGTCAGGGCCGGCTGGTCAGCGGCTTCTACCTGGCCGACGCGGGGGTGAGCGACGAGCCGGAGTGGTGCGACGCCGAGGCTCTGCGCCGCATCCGGATGCGCTCGCTCGCGGCCCTGCGCGGCAGCGTCGAACCCGTCTCCCCCGATGCGTACGCGCGGTTCCTTCCCGACTGGCAGCACGTCACCCGGCCGCTCGAGGGCGTCGACGGCGTGCTCGCGGTGGTCGACCAGCTCGCGGGCGTGCCGATCCCCGCGAGCGCGTGGGAGTCGCTCATCCTGCCGTCGCGCGTCGGCGACTACGGGCCCGCGATGCTCGACGAGCTCACGTCGACCGGAGAGGTGGTGTGGTCGGGGCACGGCTCGCTGCCCGGGCGCGACGGCTGGATCGCCCTCCACCCCTCGGACGCGGCGCCGCTGACCATCCCCGAGCCGGAGGTCGAGATCGCCCCCGACTCGCTCGAGGCGCGGATCCTCGCGGCGCTCGCCGGCGGCGGCGCCTACTTCTCGTCGCAGCTGCGCGAGCTCGCACAGGCCGAGAACGAGGCGTCGACCGTCGAGGCGCTGTGGAACCTCGTGTGGGCGGGACGCGTCACGAACGACACGTTCGCGCCGATCCGCTCGCTGCTCGGCGCGGGGTCGCAGGCCCACCGGTCCGCCCGGCGCACGCCCCGCGCGCGGATGTACCGGGGCGCCTCGCTCGCGCGACCGAGCTTCGCGGCGAACGCACCGCGCCCGCAGGCGTCGGGCGGGCGCTGGTCGCTGCTGCCCCGGCCCGAGCCGGATGCCGCCCTGCGGCACGCCGCGACGGCGTCGCTGCTGCTCGACCGCTACGGCGTGGTGACGCGCGGTGCGGTGCAGAACGAGGGCGTTCCGGGCGGGTTCGCGCAGGCGTACCGCGTGCTGGCGGGCCTCGAGCAGGCGGGCCACTGCCGCCGCGGCTACCTGATCGAGAAGCTCGGCGCGGCCCAGTTCGCGACGTCGCCCACGATCGACCGGCTGCGCCGTTTCTCGGGCCTGCCGGATCCGGCGCCGCTGCGCGCCGTGACGCTCGCCGCGACCGACCCCGCGAACCCCTACGGCGCGGCCCTGCCCTGGCCCGCGCTCGACGCCGTGCGGCACCGGCCCGGCCGCAAGGCCGGGGGCGTGGTCGTGCTGGTCGACGGCGCGCTCGTGCTGTACCTCGAGCGCGGCGGGCGCACGGCGCTCGCGTTCACGGACGACGAGCAGGTGCTCGGGGCCGCCGCCGATGACCTCGCCGGCACCGCGCGTGCCCGGCGCCTCGAGACGCTCACGGTCGAGCAGGTCAACGGCGAGTTCGTCTACGGCACGGCTGTCGGGCGCGCGCTGCGCGAGGCGGGGTTCGTCGAGTCGCCCAAGGGGCTCACGCTGCGCAAGGCCGTCGCGGGGGCGGCACGTGCCTGAGGGCGACACCGTCCACCGCACCGCCCGGCGCCTCACCGCGGCGCTCGCGGGGCAGGTGGTGACGCGGTTCGAGATCCGCGTGCCGGGCAGCGCGACCGCCGACCTGCGCGGCGAGGTCGTCCACGAGGTCGCGGCGCGCGGCAAGCACCTGCTGCACCGGATCGGCGACCGCACCCTGCACTCCCACCTGAAGATGGAGGGCGAGTGGCATGCGTACCGCACCGGCGAGCGCTGGCGGAAGCCGGCGTTCAAGGCCCGCGCGATCGTCGGCGCCCGCGGGTGGGAGACCGTCGGGTTCGACCTCGCGATGGTCGAGGTGCTGCCCACGCGCGACGAGTCGCGGGTCGTGGGCCACCTGGGCCCCGATCCCCTGGGCGCCGACTGGGATCTCGCCGAGGCGAGCCGGCGCGTGGCGGCCGACACCCGGGCCATCCACGTCGCGTTGCAGGATCAGCGGAACGTCGCGGGCTTCGGCAACGAGTACGCGAGCGAGCTGCTGTTCCTGCGCGGAGTGCATCCGGAGCGTCCGGCGGCCGACGCCGACGTGCCCGCGCTGCTGGAGCTCGGTGTGCGGACGATCCGCCGCAACGTCGAACTGCCGGTGCGCGTCTTCACGGGCGACAGCCGCCGGGGCTTCGAGCGCTGGGTGTACGGGCGCGAGAACCGGCCGTGCCGCCGCTGCGGCACGCCGATCCTGCGCGGCGCGCTGGGCGCCGACCCGACGCGCGAGCGCGTGGTCTACTGGTGCCCGCGCTGCCAGCCCGCGGGGTGAGGCTCAGCGGCCGATGTAGCGGCCCTCGCGGTGGTTCATGGCGAGCACCAGGCTCATCACCACGGCGCCAGCCGCGCTCAGCAGCACGATGTACCAGGGCAGCACGAGCAGGGCGCACACGATCACGACGACGTCCAGCGTCATCTGGGTCCAGCCCGCCCGGAAACCGGTCCGCTCCTGCAGCAGCAGGGCGATGATGTTGACCCCGCCGACGCTCGCGCCGTGCCGGAACAGGATGAGCAGCCCCACGCCGGCGAGGAGGTTGCCCGCGAAGACGCCGTAGACCGGGTTCAGGTCGTGCACGGGCAGCAGCACGCCGTCGAGCACGGAGAGGCCAGCGACGCCGCCGATGCAGACGGCGGTGAGGATCGTGAACCGCGCGCCCCTCTTCCAGAACGCGAGGACGGCGAACGGCAGGTTCACCAGGATGAAGATGAGCCAGAACGGCCAGTCCGTCGCCTGGTCGAGCAGCAGCGCGAGCCCGGCCGTGCCGCCCGTCACGGCGCCGCTGGCCTTGAGCAGGTAGAGCCCGAGCGCGGCGACGAACGTGCCGACCACTATGCCCTGCACGTCGTCCGCCACCGTGTGCCGGGCCTGCTCCCAGTCGAAGACCGGGGTGCGGTCGGCCGCATCGTTCGCCATGCCTCAACGATACGAGAACGCGACCCCTCATCCGGCGTGCAGATTGCTCAAATCCGGGGCGCTCCGGTGGACGGAAACGGGGCGCATCGAACCGTTTCATCCGACACGCCCGGACAGCGGGAATCCCGCCCCGATCCGGGAATAAGCCGTCACCGCACTCCGTTGATCCCGATGTCCGGCCTCGACCGGGGCCGAGGGAAGGCATCGTGGGCAAGAACTACGTCGACATCGAGAACGAGCACGGCGAGACTCTGCGTTACCGGAAGCACGTCAACGGACGCGGCCTGGTGGCGCACGGCGCGAAGGTGCATCCTGACGCGCGCGTGGAAGCCGGGGCCTACATCGAGCCGGGCGCGCAGGTCGCCGCCGGCGCCACGGTCGCTCGCGGCGCGTGGGTCGAGTCGGACGCGCTGATCGGACCCGACGCCTACATCGACGCCAACGCGCACGTGGGCCCGAAGGCGACCATCGGCGCGCGGGCGCACATCGGCGTGCGGACGCGCGTCGGTGCCGGTGCGCGCGTCGCCAAGAACGCCAAGATCGGCGACGACGAGTCCATCCCGGCGGGCGGCCACGCCGCGACCGATCGCCGCGGCAGCCTGCACCTGGCCGCCTAGGGCGTGTCTGACAATTGTCGGGTCCAGGCGATGACGGCGTTGAGGATCACGGCGGCGCGGTAGACGACGGCGAGCTTGTCGTAGCGGGTGGCGAGGCCGCGCCATTGCTTGATGTGGCAGTAGCGGCGCTCGATGACATTGCGGTTGCGGTAGTCGGCGGCGTCGAGGCCGACGGGGCGGCCGCCGCGTGAGCCGCGGCGCTTGCGGTGTCCTTGCTGGTCGGACGGTTCGGGGATCACGGCCTTGATGCCGCGCGAGCGCAAGTGTCCGCGGATCGCGCGGGATGAGTACGCCTTGTCGCCGCGGACGGCGTCCGGACGAGTGCGGGGCCGGCCGAGGGGACGGGCGACGCGCAGGTGTCCCATCAGCGGCAGGAACATGGGCGAGTCGCCGGCCTGACCCGCCGTGAGCAGCGCGACCAGCGGGAGCCCGTGGCCGTCGACGAGCTGGTGGATCTTCGTCGAGAGCCCGCCGCGGGAGCGGCCGACCGCGTGATCAGGCGGCTCGTCGGCCGGATTCGTGTGATTCGATCCAGCCCCCTGTGAGGCGCTTCGTGTTCGTCGCGTGCTGATGCGCGCGGGCGATCGTGGAGTCCACCGACAGCGACCAGTCCACCAGCCCGGCCGCGTCGGCAGCGGCGGTGAGCTTGGCGAGCACCTTGTCCCACGTTCCCTCAATTGCCAGGCGGTGATGCCAGGTCCATACCGTCTGCCACGGCCCGAACACGTCGGGAAGATCCCGCCACGCGATGCCGCACCGATACCGGTAGACGATGCCCTCGACCATCAGCCTGGCGTCCGCGAACGGCCGCCCCTTGCGCCCGGTCGGGCGCGGCAGCATCTCCTCGAGCAACGACCACTGAGCATCCGAGAGCACCTGAAACCGCGTCACGATCACAGGCTCTCAGCGCGCCGCCGAACTATTTGCCAGACACGCCCTAGCTGTACTGCCCAGCCAGGTTGTTTGAGATCCGGCTGATGGGCGGGAGCTTCCCGATCGCGGTGTGGGGCCTGTGGTGATTGTAGAAGTGCAGCCAGGCCGGCAGGGCTGCTCGGCGGGCTGATTCGCTGTTGTAGTGCTTCACGTAGGCCCAACCGTCGGCCATGGTGCGATGGAATCGCTCGATCTTCCCGTTCGTCTGGGGGCGGTAAGGACGGGTCCGCTTGGGCGTGATGC
>NZ_MYFP02000018.1:0-46942 GCF_004514465.2 Microbacterium sp. MEC084
ATCGGGCTGTTCAAGAACGAAGCCATCCGCGACGACTCCCCATTCCGCAACGGGCCGCTGCGGACCGTCGACGACGTGGAATGGGTCACCGCCGAATGGGTCGACTGGTACAACCACCGGCGCCTGCACTCCACGCTCGGCGATGTCCCGCCCGACGAGTTCGAGGCCGTCTACTACGCTGACCTCGAAACGCCATCCCACCCGGTGCTGGCACCCGCATAGGAGCGGCAGAGAACCGGGGACGCTTCAGTCTCGTCCGTTTCGTCCGTGATGTCGCGCCGTCGCAGTGCGAACACGTGCGAGGGGTGGAGAGCCACGTACGCTCGAGCCGCCGTCGTCTTCTCCACGTATCCGCTCGCGACAGCACCGTCCGGGAACGCGGCTTCCAGGTCGATCGGCGCCGGATCGAGCTGCAGCTCCAGGCCATCGGGACTGAGGTCGCCCGTCACGCGGTCTCCTGGTCGTACCGCCAGCCCGACCGACAGCTCCGCCGGGAAGCGGTCGCCACGGATCATCACGTTGCGATCGTCGTCGAGCCGGCCGGTGGCGAGTGACCCGTCGCCGTAGACCTGCAGCACCGTGGCCGTCGCTCTGGTGGAGGCTTCCACAGCCTCGGGGCTTGAGGTGAAGGCGACACCCGTGCCGCCTGCCTCGTCGCCGTCTCGGATGAGGTCCTCGTCATGGGCGACGCCGGCGAAGCGGAGCGTGCTGCGCTGCCAGACGGGGTCGACCCAGAAGTCGGGGGCGTACACGCGCGCGGCGCCGTTGAAGACCTGGCACTTGGGTGGCAAGCGGTCCTGCATGGCCATCGAGACAGGGCCGGTCTCGATCGTGACGACCTCGGCGCGGTCGCCTAGGGCATCTGCAATCCGGGCCGCGTCAAAGCGGATCGTGAGAGTGCCCGGCTCAGTGGAGATGACGACTAGTGGCTTGGTGCGCCGGGCGAGGATCTCCTCCGCCAGCATCCAAGCGGTAGCCGCATTGCTGACATGGCGAACGCCCGGCACGGGAGCCGTGATGAGAGTCGTGGTGGTCATCAGTAGGTGTCCCACCGCCGCGACAGCCGCGGCCGGATGGTTCCGCGGCGAAGTGCAGGCTCTCCTGCCTCCTGAGACTCAATCCGCTTGATTCGCTGAATCATCTTCGTGTCGTCGACAGCTTTCGCTTTGGCTCGGTCGACCTGCTCGGGGGTGCGCGCATCTTCGGCTTCAGCGAAGCTCGCGATGAGACGTTCGAACAACTCCTGCACTTCGGGCGACATCCGTGCAAGATCCGCTTCCCGTTGGCGACGCATAGCGTCGAGCACCTGCTCTTGGTTCTCGTGCAGCAGCGTCTTGATCCGATGGCGATCCGCAGGAGTCAGATCGCGAAGGAGCGTCTTCTTTCCGTCGCTCGCGGTCCAGTACTTCCCGTCGTCCTTCCATCCGAGCGGCAGCTCAGTGTCTGTGACGACGTCCCGCTTCATCCTCGGCATCAAGAACACCGCCCCGTCTGTTGCCCGACGATCGATTCAGCGTCTGCTGATTGCCCCACATCGTATGGCCGGGCACAGACATAAGCGGATGTTCCCTTGGCCGATCGCAGCAAGTGGCGCCTGGCTAGTGGTAGTTCCCTCCGCCGCCCGTTCGTCAAGCGACTGTGAACGATCTTGCTCGTTTCTTGCTCACGAGCCCTGCTCCGGACAACGCAAAAGCCCCGCGATCCCAGTGTTTCCAAGGGTTCGCGGGGCTTCGACGATGGCGGTGACGGTGGGATTTGAACCCACGGTAGGGGGTTACCCTACACAACTTTTCGAGAGTTGCACCTTCGGCCGCTCGGACACGTCACCGCGTTCGAGTTTACGGGAGGTTCATCGGGCGGCCAAATCGACGGGGCCTTACCGGGCTGGGCATCCGCTGACAGGATGGCGCCATGGCCGTCATCGAGAATGCGAAGCTGACCGTCGTGGGCGCGGGGGCGGTGGGGTCCGCGACCGCGTACGCGTCGCTCATCCGGGGCGCGGCGCGGCAGGTCGCGCTGTACGACATCGACGCGGCGCGGGTCGAGGCCGAGACTCTCGACCTGGCGCACGGCGCGCTGTTCACGGGTTCGAGCCAGGTCACCGGATCGGCCGACATCGCGGTGACCGAGGGGTCGCACGTCGTGATCGTCACGGCCGGCGCCGCGCAGCGGCCCGGCCAGACGCGGCTGGAGCTGATCGGGACGAACGCGCGGATCTTCCGCACGATGATCCCGCAGCTGGTCGAGGCCTCCCCCGACGCGGTGTTCGTGATCGTCACCAACCCGTGCGACGTGCTGACGCTGCTCGCACAGGAGCAGACGGGCCTGCCGCCCGAGCGGATCTTCGCGTCCGGCACCGTGCTCGACACGTCGCGGCTGCGGTGGCGGCTCGCGGAGCGGGTGGGCGTGGCGGCGCGGTCGATCCACGCGAACATCGTGGGCGAGCACGGCGACACCGAGTTCCCGCTCTGGTCGAGTGCCTCGGTCGGCCCGGTGCCGCTGAGCGAGTTCGCCGCGCGGGGCGCCGATCCGCTGACCCGGGACGAGCTGGACCGGATCGCGCAGGAGGTGCGGACCGCCGCGTACAAGGTGATCGAGGGCAAGGGCGCCACGAACTACGCCATCGGGCTCTCGGCCACGCGGATCGCCGAGGCGGTGCTGCGCGACGAACGGGGGGTGCTGCCGGTCTCGACGGTGCTCGACGACTTCCACGGCCTATCGGGCGTCGCGCTCTCGGTGCCGTCGATCGTGGGCTCGTCGGGCGCGTTCCCGATCCGCGAGACGCGCTTCTCCGACGAGGAGCTCGCGCTGCTGCACGCGTCGGCCGACACGATCCGGGCGACGGCGGACCAGGTGCGCGAGGGCTGAACGCCGGGCGCGCGGCGCGGTTCGAACGGATGTCCGAGCCCGCGCCTACGCTGGATCCCATGCCCAGCAAGCGCCCCGCCCCCGCCGCCTACCGCTGCACCGAGTGCGGATGGACGGCCGTCAAGTGGGTGGGCCGGTGCGGCGAGTGCCAGCAGTGGGGCACGGTCGTCGAGGCCGCCGAGCAGACGGGGATCACGCGCCGGCTGGACCCGATGATCCCGACCGCCGCGGCGACGCCCATCACCAGGATCGACACGGCCGAGGCACCGCGCCGCGCCAGCGGGGTGGGCGAGTTCGACCGCGTGCTCGGCGGGGGCATCGTTCCCGGCGCGGCCATCCTGCTCTCCGGCGAGCCGGGCGTCGGAAAGTCCACGCTGCTGCTCGAGGTCGCCGCGCGCTCGGCCGCCGAGGGCCGCCGCGTGCTCTACATCAGCGCCGAGGAGTCGCCCGCACAGGTCCGGATGCGCGCCGAGCGCACGGGCGCGCTGCACGACGAGCTGTACCTCGCGAGCGAGACGGATCTCGCAACCGTGCTCGGCCAGATCGACTCCGTCGAGCCGCAGCTCGTGATCGTCGACTCGGTGCAGACCGTGTCGTCGTCGCTGTCCGAGGGCGCCGCGGGCATGCCGGGGCAGGTCCGCGAGGTCGCGTCGACGCTCATCCGGGTCGCCAAGGACCGCGGGCTGCCGATCATCCTGGTCGGGCACGTCACCAAGGACGGGCAGATCGCCGGACCGCGCCTGCTCGAGCACCTCGTGGACGTCGTGTGCCAGTTCGAGGGCGACCGGCAGACCGCCCTCCGCTTCGTGCGCGCGCTCAAGAACCGCTTCGGCCCGACCGACGAGGTGGGCTGCTTCGAGATGACCGGCGACGGCATCGCCGAGGTGCCCGACCCGAGCGGCCTCTTCCTGTCGCAGGGCATCCCCGAGCCGGGCACGTGCGTCGCGATCGCGCTCGAGGGCCGCCGCGCCATGCCCGTCGAGGTGCAGGCGCTCACGATCCCGACCAACGCGCCCAACCCGCGCCGGATCGTGCACGGCGTCGACTCCTCCCGCGTGGCCATGGTGCTCGCGGTGCTAGAGAAGCGCGCCGGGATCAAGACCAGCGACCAGGACGTCTACGTCTCGACCGTGGGCGGCGTGCGGTTCACGGAGCCGGCAGCCGACCTCGCGATCGCGATCGCGGTCGCCGGGTCGGTCAAGCACTGGGCCGTGACGCGGGACATCGCGGCCGTGGGCGAGCTCAGCCTGGCGGGCGAGGTGCGCCCCGTCACGCAGGCCGCGCAGCGCCGCACCGAGGCGGCCCGGCTCGGCTACCGCGCCGTGATCGACGACCGGTCGGGCAAGCTGCGCGCCGCGCTCGACGACGTGCGCGCCCAGGGCCGGCCGCGGCCGCGCAAGCTCGAGGCCGTTCCGGAGTTCTGAGGCGGGGGCTTCGGCTCGCTGCGCCCGCTCATCTCGTTTCGACTCGCTTCGCTCGCTCAACGACCACGGGGTTCGCTCGCTCGACCACCGCGGCCGGGAGTGGGGGCGTCAGGTGGCCAGGTCGAGGGCCGCGAGGAGCTCGGCTGGGGAGGCCTGCATGGGGTGCGGGCCGGCGATGTCGAGGAAGACGGTCGTGATCGTGTCGCGGTGCTTGGTCAGGAACGACTTCAGCCACGCGGGCGAGTACAGCGCCACCCCGGGCGGCAGGTTCTCGGGCTTGTTGCGCGCATCGCTGAACAGCAGCAGCGCGACCTGCCCGGTGGCGGGGTCGCGGTACGTCCAGACCTCGCCGCCGTCGAGGGGATCGTCGCGCTTGCCGGGCTTGAGCAGCGGCACCACCGTGCTGCCGTTGCGCAGCGCCAGCGCGATCGCCGCCATGTCCTGCCGCTCGAGGGCCTGGGCGAGCGCCTCGGAGCGGAACTCCTGCGGATCGAGCGCCTGACGGGACGACTTCTTGCGGGCGGACGACGGGCGCTTGCGGGACACCATGTGTTCAGACTACGGCTACGCAGATCTAAGGATCCGGCCACCGCGGTTCAAGCATTCTGTCAGGTTCGCAAAATGGCCGTTGATAGTGTTGACCATGCCCGTTCGGGTGCGGCATCGGTGGGGACTGGTGGATCTACCGCACTCACAGCAGGTTTGGCGCTCGGCGCCCTGGGGGCCTGCGCGGGACGACGTGACAAGGCCCGGAGCATCGCTCCGGGCCTTCTCCGTTCCGCGCCGCGATCGGCGCTCAGCTGGCCTTCGTCTCGGGCACCAGCGTGGTACCGCCGTCGTCGGTGCGCTCGGGCACGAGCGTGATGCCGCCGAGCAGGTTGGCCGACTCGGCGAGCTCCTCGAGCCATCGCGCGTTGAGCTCGGGGCGCTGCACCTCCTCGAACGTGAACCGCAGCGGGATGGCGGAGCTCAGCCAGATCGCGCTGCGGCCGCTGCCGTCCTCGTGCTGGAACGAGAGCGTGAACGCCTCACCGCGACGCAGCTTCGAGACGATCACCATCTTCACGTGCGCGAGCGCACGGTCGTTGATCTCGATCGGAGTGCCCTGGGATCCGTAGTACAGCGTGCCCATCTCTCCACGCTATGCCGGTCGGCCGCCGCGCGCCAGGGACCCGGCTTCGCGACGTCCCACACACCGGGACCCGATCTCGCCCAGCGGGAGCGGGCTCACAGCAGGAAGAACTGCGCGGTCTCCTTGGACTTCACGTCCCCCACCTCGACCTGCAGGTGATATGCGGCGCCGCCGCCGGGCGCCCGCGGACGGGTCTCGCTGTCGCACGTCGAGACGTCCGACCGGGTGCGATCCCACACCAGCGGCTCGGCGCTCTCGACCGTCTGGCCCGCGGCGAGGGTGACGACCAAGCTGCTGGGCTCGCTCTGGCAGTCGGTCGAGCGCCACCACGTGTCCTTGCCGCTGGTCACCACGAACCGCTGCTGCGACGTGCCGACATCCATGGTGCAGTCCACCGAGCCCGTGTTGGTGAGCCGGATGCGCATCTCGACCGGCCGGGACGCGAACTTCTCGCCGCTCACGAGCGGAACCAGCTCGATCACGCTCGGGTCGCACGGCTGCGGCGTCGGCGGCACCGTCGAGGTCGGGGTGGGCGTCGGGGTCGGGTTCGACGTCGGGGTGGGCGTCGAGGTCGTCGGCGCGGCCGAGGGCTCCGCGTCGGCCTGGGACGCCGCGAGCGCCTGCCAGGGCTGCGCGATCAGCAGCCACGCCACGGCGCCGATCACGATCAGGGCGAGCAGCAGCACGACGAGTCGGCGCCGCCGGTACACGGCGGGCGACGGTCGACGACGCAGCTCGGATCCCACGTCATCCAGGGTAGGCGCGCACGCTGAGCGCCCCGGGCGAACGCGCCGGGCTCTAGAGGAGCTTGAGCATGCGCGTGTTGCCCAGCGTGTTGGGCTTCACGTGCGCGAGGTCGAGGAACTCGGCGATGCCCTCGTCGCGGCTGCGCACCAGCTGCGAGTACACATCCGGGTCCACGATCTGCTCCCCGATCGGCGCGAAGCCGCGGCGCAGGAAGAACTCGACCTCGAAGGTCAGGCAGAACAGGCGCTTCAGGCCCAGTTCGCGCGCCTTGTGCTCGAGACCCTCGACGATCGCGCGCCCCACGCCGTGATGCAGCCACGCGCGGTCGACCAGGAGCGTGCGGACCTCGCCGAGGTCCTCCCACATGACGTGCAGCGCGCCGCATCCGATGACCGTGCCGTCCACCTCGGCGACCAGGAACTCCTGCGTCGCCTCGTACAGCACCACGAGGTCCTTGCCCAGCAGGATGCGCTCCTGCACGTACGGCTCCAGCATGCGGTGGATGTGCACCATGTCGGCCGCGCGGGCCGGGCGCACGAGGAACGGCGCGCCCGTGGTCTCGGTCATGCGGTCAAGCTTAGGGGCGGATTCCTGGGAGCCTTCGGCTCGCTGCGCTCGCTCAGGCCGTTTCGTCTCCGCTCCTGCGTTTCGTCTCCGCTTCGCTCCGCTCAACGACCGCCGCTCAACGACCGGCGGTGAACGCCGAAGGGGCGGGCACCCGCAGGCGCCCGCCCCTTCGGGGAACGGAGGATCAGCTCGCGTTCGCGGCCATGTCCGGCGTGCCGGCGATGCCGCCGCGGGTGTTCACACCCACCGCGAGCGTCTCGCCGCGCGGCGCGTTCTGGAACACGAAGCGACCGCCCTCGACGTCGACCTTGATGTGGTGGCCGGTGTCGAGCTCGCCGCTCAGGATGCGCTCCGACAGACGGTCCTCGATCTCGTGCTGCATCGCACGACGCAGCGGGCGCGCGCCGAGCGCGGGGTCGAAGCCGATCTCGATCAGGCGCTCCTTGGCGGCCTGCGACATCTCCAGCGTCATGTCGCGGTCCAGCAGACGCTCGTTGAGACGCTTGGTGAACAGGTCCACGATCTGGATGAGCTCGGGCTTCGACAGCTGCGGGAACACGATGATGTCGTCCACGCGGTTGAGGAACTCGGGCTTGAAGTGACGCTTCAGCTCCTCGTCGACCTTGCCCTTCATCCGCTCGTAGGTCGTCGTCGTGTCGCCCTCGATCTGGAAGCCGACCGGGCCACCGGCGATCGCCGACGAGCCCAGGTTCGTCGTCATGATGATCACGGTGTTCTTGAAGTCGACCACGCGGCCCTGACCGTCGGTCAGACGACCCTCCTCGAGGATCTGCAGCAGCGAGTTGAAGATGTCCGGGTGGGCCTTCTCGATCTCGTCGAACAGGACGACCGAGAACGGCTTGCGGCGCACCTTCTCGGTGAGCTGGCCGCCCTCCTCGAAGCCGACGAAGCCGGGAGGGGCTCCGAACAGGCGCGAGACCGTGTGCTTCTCGCCGAACTCCGACATGTCGAGCGAGATCAGCGCGCCCTCGTCGTCGAACAGGAACTCGGCGAGCGCCTTGGCGAGCTCGGTCTTTCCGACGCCCGTGGGGCCGGCGAAGATGAACGAGCCCGAGGGGCGCTTCGGGTCCTTGAGGCCGGCGCGCTGGCGGCGGATCGTCTTCGACAGGGCGGCGATCGCCTCCTCCTGGCCGATGACGCGCTCGTGCAGCGCCTTCTCCATGAAGACGAGACGGCTGGTCTCCTCCTCGGTGAGCTTGAACACCGGGATGCCCGTGGCCTGGGCCAGGACCTCGGCGATCAGGCCCTCGTCGACCGTCGCGGCGGTGGTCACGTCGCCCGAGCGCCACTGCTTCTCGAGGCGCAGGCGCTCGGCCAGCAGCGACTTCTCCTCGTCGCGGAGAGCCGCGGCCTTCTCGAAGTCCTGCTCCTCGCTCGCGGCCTCCTTGGCCTCGCGGACCTTGGCGATCTTCTCGTCGAACTCGCGCAGCTCCGGCGGCGACGACAGGATCGACAGGCGCAGGCGGGCGCCGGCCTCGTCGAGCAGGTCGATGGCCTTGTCCGGCAGGAAGCGGTCGCTGACGTAGCGGTCCGAGAGGTTCGCGGCGGCGACGATCGCGCCGTCCGTGATCTGCACCTTGTGGTGCGCCTCGTAGCGGTCGCGCAGGCCCTTCAGGATGTTGATGGCGTGCGGCAGCGACGGCTCCGCGACGTTCACCGGCTGGAAGCGGCGCACGAGCGCGGCGTCCTTCTCGAAGTGCTTGCGGTACTCGTCGAGCGTCGTGGCGCCGATCGTCTGCAGCTCGCCGCGGGCGAGCATCGGCTTCAGGATCGAGGCGGCGTCGATCGCGCCCTCGGCCGCGCCCGCGCCGACGAGCGTGTGGATCTCGTCGATGAAGATGATGATGTCGCCGCGCGTGCGGATCTCCTTGGTCACCTTCTTCAGGCGCTCCTCGAAGTCGCCGCGGTAGCGGGATCCGGCGATCAGCGAGCCGAGGTCCAGCGAGTACAGCTGCTTGTCCTTCAGCGTCTCGGGCACGTCGCCCTTGACGATCGCCTGGGCGAGGCCCTCGATCACGGCGGTCTTGCCGACGCCGGGCTCGCCGATCAGCACCGGGTTGTTCTTGGTGCGGCGCGACAGGATCTGCATGACGCGCTCGATCTCCTTCTCGCGCCCGATGACCGGGTCGAGCTTGTTGTCGCGCGCGGCCTGCGTCAGGTTGCGGCCGAACTGGTCGAGCACCTGCGAGCCGCCCTTGGCGCCCTCGCTCTCGGTCTGGCTGCCCGCGGCGACGCCGACGGGCTCCTTGCCCTGGTAGCCCGACAGGAGCTGGATGACCTGCTGGCGGACCTTGTTCAGGTCGGCTCCGAGCTTGACCAGCACCTGGGCGGCGACGCCCTCGCCCTCGCGGATGAGGCCGAGCAGGATGTGCTCGGTGCCGATGTAGTTGTGGCCCAGCTGCAGCGCCTCGCGCAGAGAGAGCTCGAGCACCTTCTTGGCGCGCGGGGTGAAGGGGATGTGACCGGTCGGCTGCTGCTGGCCCTGGCCGATGATGTCCTGCACCTGCTCGCGCACGGCGTCCAGCGAGATGCCGAGCGACTCGAGCGCCTTGGCGGCGACGCCCTCGCCCTCGTGGATCAGCCCGAGCAGGATGTGCTCGGTGCCGATGTAGTTGTGGTTGAGCATCTTCGCCTCTTCCTGGGCGAGGACGACCACACGACGGGCACGGTCGGTGAATCTCTCGAACATGTCACTCCTCCGGGCGCATAGGCCAGTGACGCCTTCCGACGCCGTGACTCCACGGTAACGAGCAGGCGGGCGCCGCGGTCGCGTGTTCGCCGTGGGCATAGCGCGCGACCCGGGGGCTTGACGCGGCGAGCGCACTCAGTCGCGGGCGAAGTCCCGGACCGCGCCGCGGGTGTCGATCGCGAGCTCCTCGGCGTCGATCGCCGTCATGAGCTCGCGCATGACCTCCTCGCCGAGGTTGCCGCGGTCGCGCTCCTCGAGCAGCATCGCGCGCCGCGCCTCGAGCCACCCCTTGGACAGTGCGACGAGGTCCTCGTACGTCGGGCCGACCGGCGCCGCGCCGTCGGCCGTCTCGAGCACCTGGCCGGCGCGGTCGGTGTCGCGCTCGACCTTCAGCAGCGACTGCGCCATCCGGTCGAAGACCTCGGCGCCGCCGGGGCCGAAGCGCTCCTTCCACTCCGAGCGGCGCGCGCGCAGGTACGCCTTGCCGACCTCCTGGCTGCGTGCCTGGATCGCCCGCACCTGCGCGGCGTCCTGGCGGTGCTCCTCGTCGGCGCCGACGCCGAGCGCCCGGATGAGCGGCGCGAGGGTGAGGCCCTGCAGCAGCAGCGTGCCCACCGTCACGACGAAGGCCACCACGACCAGCTTCTGGACGTGCGACTCGGGCATCGCGTCGCCCGTGAGGTCGGGCAGCGCGGCGGCCATCGCGAGCGTGACGACTCCGCGCATCCCGGCCCACGACACCACCGCGCGCTCCTGCACCGAGAGCGCGGGCTCGAGGATGCGCTGGCGCAGGTTGCGCTCGTTCAGCTCGATGCCGCGCGCGGCCAGCTTGTCGCGCCGCTTGCGGATGATCGCGGCGCGCGGGTCGTCCGGGTTCCTTCGGAACGCCTCCTGCGCGTGCTTCCAGCGCATGATCCGGATGCGCTGCCACATCCGCCCCCACGCGTAGCTGGCGTAGACGAACACGGGCCGCACCGCGAGCACCACGGCGAACACCGCCAGGGCGAGCGCGATCGTCACGCCCGCGCCGCGCGCGCCGAGCTCGCTCAGCACGCGCGGGAACTGCAGCCCGATGTAGGCGAACACGAAGCTCTCGAGCAGGAAGTCGGCCGACTGCCAGAGCGGACGCTCCTGCAGTCGCGTCGTGTAATCGGTGCGAGGGGCGTGGAAGCCCACGTACAGCCCCATGGCGACGACCGCGAGCACGCCCGATCCGCCGAGGTGCTCCGCGATCGCGTACGCGCCGAACGGCACCACCAGCCCGGCCGTCCCGACCACGACCGGGTCGTCGAGCCGCACGCGCAGCTGGTGCAGCACGATGCCGAAGACCAGGCCGATCGCGACGCCGAGCACCACGGCGACCGCGAACGCCCACAGCCCGTCCCACACCGTGACCGTGGCGCCGGCGACGATCGCGGCGAACACCCGCACGAGCGTGAGCGACGTGGCGTCGTTGATCAGGCTCTCGCCGGACAGCACGGTCATCACCCGGCGGGGGAGCCCGAGCTTGCGCCCCACCGCGGCGGCCGAGACGGCGTCGGGCGGGCCGACGATCGCGCCCAGCAGCAGCGCGCCCGCGAAGCCGAGCTCCGGCATGATCCACCACGCCACGAGGCCGACGACCAGCGTGGTGACGAGCACGAGCCCCATGCCGAGCCGCCGGATGTGCGGCAGGCTGCGCGCGAAGCCGACGAAGGACACCTCGAGCGCGGCCGAGTACAGCAGCGGCGGCAGCGTCAGATTCAGCAGCAGGTGGCCGTCGATGTCGAGCGTCGGGATCGCCGGGATGAGCGAGACCAGGATGGCCGCGACCGTGATGACGAGCGGCGCCGGCCAGCCGCGCCAGCGCGCGAGGGCTCCCACGGCGAGCGCGCCGACCAGCACATAGAAGACCTCGGCATCCATGCGTTTCAGGCTATGGGAATGCTCTCGCTCAGCGGCGGGTTGGGGCTGACGATGAGCGACGCGAAGAGTCTGTCCCTGTCCGTGCTCGACCTGGTGCCGGTGCGCACCGGTCAATCCAGCGTCCAGGCGGTGACGGCGTCGATGTCACTCGCCCGGCGGGCCGACGAGCTGGGCTACCGGCGGTACTGGTTCGCCGAGCACCACAACATGCCGGCGGTGGCATCCACGGCCCCGCCGGTGCTGATCGCGGCCGCCGCGATGCAGACCTCGCGCGTCCGGGTCGGCTCGGGCGGCGTGATGCTGCCGAACCACGCGCCCCTGATCGTCGCCGAGCAGTTCGCCGTCCTCGAGGCGATCGCGCCGGGCCGGGTGGACCTCGGCATCGGCCGCGCGCCCGGCAGCGACCCCGTCATCACCCAGCTGCTGCGGCGCTCGGGCACGACCAGCGAGGTCGAGCAGTTCCCGCAGCACATCACCGACATCCTCAAGCTCGTGGGCGCGGAGGGCGCGACCGTGCGCTTCACGAGCGGAGGCGAGTACGAGGTGCACGCGACGCCCGCGGCATCCGGTGTGCCCGAGGTGTGGCTGCTCGGTTCGAGCGACTACTCCGCCACCCTGGCCGCGGCGTACGGTCTGCCGTACGTGTTCGCTAACCATTTCGCGGGCGACGGCCTCGAGCGCGCGATGGAGCTGTACCGCAAGCAGTTCCAGCCGAGCGAGCACCTCGACGCCCCGCGCACGTTCGTCACGGCGAACGCGGTCGCGGCGGCGACGACCGAGGAGGCCGAAGAGCGGGCGCTCCCTCAGCTGCGGCAGTTCGCGCGCCTGCGCAGCAACAAGCCGATGCGCGCGCTCGAGACGGTCGACGAGGCCCTCGCGACCCCGTCCGATCCGCTCGAGCAGAGCCTGGTCGACGGCGTGCGCTCGCGCTGGTTCGTGGGCACGGGCCCGGACGTCGCCGCCGGCCTGCGCGAGTTCGCCGCGCGGTACGGCGTGGACGAGGTCATGATCTCGCCCGCCGCGGGCACCTACGCCGCGGAGCCCCTCGACGCCTCCCCCGGCCGCACCCAGACCCTCGAGCTCCTCGCCGACGAGCTGGGCTGAAGGTATGAGATATGCACCTCCGGGCTGCCCCGAAGGGTCCATATCTCATACCTTCGCGACGCCCTGGCGGATGAGCGCTGCGCGGGCGCGGCGGACGACCTCGCGCTCAGGTCCCCGGAGGTCGCGTGCGGTGAAGTGCAGCACGTCCCCGCCGAGATCGGCGAGCCACTCCCGCTTGGCCACATCGCGCTCGAACTGCGCCTGGGTGCGGTGACCGGAGCCGTCGTACTCGTACCCGACCTTCCACTCCGGGTACGCGAGATCGAGGCACGCGACGAACGCGCCATACGGAGCTGACACGTCGTAGTCCAGCACGGGCTCGGGCAGGCCGCCGTCGACCAGGATCAGGCGAAGCCGCGACTCGCGTGGCGAGGAGGATCCGGTGCGAGCCCGAGCCAGCGCGCGACGCAGCCTCTCGGCGCCGCGACGCCGCCCGATCGCGTCCGCAAGCTGCTCTCGCGTGACGTGCGGCCCGCGCTCGGGTGGCCGGAACCCGCCCGGGTGGCGCGGGATCCGCAGCAGGTGGTCCGCCGCCGCGACGAGATCGCGCTCACCCAGCTCGACGCCGAGCATCGCCCAGGTCGAGGCGAGATCCGTCACACGAATGCCGTCGACCTCGACGACCGGGGCCAGTGCCGGATCGAGATGGATGCCGCGCACACGGGCGCGCCGCACCGGCGAGCGCGGCTTGTGGACGCCGACGACGAGCGGCGTGAGCTCGGGAGGCCCACCCCCGCCGGCCCGCCTCACCGAGTGATGGAACGGCGGGAGTGGGATGCCGTGCACCATCGCCGCGGTGATTCCCGCGAAGAACGCGTGATCGGCGAGCACGGCCGCGAGCTCGCGGACCTGCGCGAGCACTCGCGCGCGCTCCTTCGCGACATCCGGCACGTCATCCGGATCCGGACGCTCGACCCGGACCGACCGCGCCCCGTGGAACGTCGACGTCAGGTCCGATCCGCGGAGGCGACCGCGTCCGACACCCGCGTCGCGCGCCCGTCCCACCGCGAAGACGCCGCCCAGCTCCGGTGGCAGCTCGCGCCGAATCCCCATCCCCTCACGGTGCCGCACGCTACGCGAGCCGGGGTCCTGCTCTCCACAGGTTCACGAAGGTATGAGAAACGCACCTTTCCGCGCCCGGGAAGGTGCGTTTCTCATACCTTCAGGACCGCGCCCCGGGCTACTGGTCGGGCTCGCCCGCGATGAGGCCGCGGAGCCAGTCGCGCGCCTCGACGAAGACCTCGTCGGAGTAGCGGTCGCTGTACTGCACGATCGCGCGGTCGGCGCGCGGGTACGAGCCGAGGAACACCACGTTCGGGCTGAAGCGGCGCAGGCCCATCAGGGCGTCCGCCATGCGCTCGTCCAGGATGTGGCCGTCCGCGTCGATCACGAAGCGGTAGCGCCCCAGGGCGTCGCCGATCGGGCGCGACTGGATGAGGCTCAGGTTGATGCCGCGCGTCGAGAACTGCTCGAGCATCTCGAGCAGGGTGCCCGCGCGGTCCTCGGGCAGCTCGACGATCACGCTGGTCTTGTCGGCGCCGGTCGGCGCGGGCGGCGGGGTCGGGCCGCTGACCAGCACGAAGCGCGTCACGGCGTCGGGGTTGTCGCCGATCCCCCGCGCCAGCACCTCCACGTCGTGGTGCGCCGTGATGCCGGGCGGGGCGATGGCGGCGTCCGCGGGGCTCGAGCCGTCCAGGACGCCGACTGCGCTCGCGACGTTGCTCGAGGCGGGCACGTGCTGGTGCGTCGGCAGGTGCTCCGAGAGCCACCCGAGGCACTGGGCGTACGCGACCGGATGCGCGCTCACGAGCTGCACGTCCTCGAGCCGCGCGCCGGGCTTGCCGACGAGCACGAACTCGACCGGGACGAGGTACTCGCCGACGATCCGCAGGTTCGGGATGCGCGCGAGCGCATCCTGCGCGGTCGAGACGCCGCCGTCGATCGAGTTCTCGATCGCGATCATGGCGGCGTCGCTGCGGCCCGCCGCGACGTCGGCGAGCGCCTCGCCGACGTTGTGCACGGAGTGCCAGATCTGGCCGCGCGCCTCGGGCACCTGGTCGAGCGCCGCCTCCGTGAAGGTGCCGGCGGGGCCCAGGTAGCTGTACGTGCGACGAGGAGCGGCATCCGACGGCATGGCCCTCAGCCTAGCCATCGAACACCGATGGGCGCGGCCGGGTGACGCGTGCGAGGATGGGCGCCATGACGAGCCGAGCCGGACTCCCTGCCGAAGCCTCCGACCTCATCGACGTCGATGAGCTGATCAGCGCCTACTACGACCGCGTCCCCGATCCGTCGCAGCCCTCGCAGCGTGTGGCGTTCGGCACGAGCGGCCATCGTGGCTCGAGCCTCAGCACGAGCTTCAACGAGCAGCACATCCTCGCCACGACCCAGGCGATCGTCGACTACCGCGCCGAGCAGGGCATCCAGGGCCCGCTCTTCCTCGGCCGCGACACCCACGCGCTGTCGCTGCCGGCCGAGCGCAGCGCGATCGAGGTGCTGGTCGCGAACGCGGTGGACGTGCGCATCGACTCCCGCGACTCGTGGGTGCCGACGCCCGCGCTGAGCCTCGCCATCCTGACCTTCAACCGCGACCTCGCGGACGCCGACCCCGGCCGAGCCGACGGCATCGTCGTGACCCCGAGCCACAACCCGCCGGCCGACGGCGGCTTCAAGTACAACCCGCCGCACGGCGGCCCGGCGGACACCGACGCCACGAGCTGGATCGCCGCGCGCGCCAACCAGCTGATCGAGGCGGGCCTCGAGGGCGTCAAGCGGGTCCGCTTCGCCGACATCGACGCCGGCGCCCTGGGCACTTACGACTTCCGCGACGCGTACGTGCGCGACCTCGCCTCGATCATCGACATCGACGCTATCCGCGAGGCGGGCGTGCGCATCGGCGCCGACCCGCTCGGCGGCGCGTCGGTCGAGTACTGGGCGCTGATCGCGGAGCACTACGGGCTCGACCTGACCGTCGTGAACCCGGATGTCGACCCGACCTGGCGGTTCATGACGCTGGACTGGGACGAGAAGATCCGGATGGATCCGTCGTCGCCGTCCGCGATGGCGTCGCTCGTCGCCAAGCGCAGCGAGTACGACATCCTGACCGGCAACGACGCCGACGCCGACCGGCACGGCATCGTCACGCCCGACGCGGGCCTGATGAACCCGAACCACTACCTGGCGGTCGCGATCGACTACCTGTTCTCGCACCGTCCGGGCTGGTCGTCCGACGCCGCGGTCGGCAAGACGCTCGTGTCGTCGATGATGATCGACAAGGTCGCCGCGTCGCTCGGCCGCACGCTGCTCGAGGTGCCGGTCGGCTTCAAGTGGTTCGTGCCCGGCCTGATCGACGGCTCGGTCGCGTTCGGCGGCGAGGAGTCGGCGGGCGCGTCCTTCCTGCGCAAGGACGGCACGGTCTGGACGACCGACAAGGACGGCATCCTGCTGTGCCTGCTCGCGGCGGAGATCCTGGCCGTGACGGGCAAGACGCCCTCGCAGCGCTACGCCGAGCTCGAGGCCGAGTTCGGGGCGTCGGCCTACCAGCGCGTGGACGCCGCCGCGACGCCCGAGCAGAAGGCCGCGCTCGGCAAGCTCGGCCCCGAGGCCGTGACCGCCACGACGCTCGCGGGCGAGGAGATCGTCGCCAAGCTCACCGAGGCACCGGGCAACGGCGCGGCGATCGGCGGGCTCAAGGTGCAGACAGCAAGCGCATGGTTCGCCGCGCGCCCGTCGGGCACCGAGGACGTCTACAAGCTCTACGCCGAGTCGCTGCGCGGCGAGGAGCACCTCCGCGCCGTGCAGGACGAGGCCCGCGCCGTGGTCACCGCCGCCCTCGGCGGCTGACCCGGCGTCCGTCCCGGCCTGCGGCATGGCCGCGGGCCGGGACCGGAAGATGTCACCTCGCGTTCACCTTGGCGTCGCCTGCGCCTCAACCGCTCGGGCCACGGTGGGTGGCATGAGTGCACTGATCCCCCAGACGCCCGACGCCGGTGCCCGCCGGCCCCTGCTCAACCTCCTGATGACCGGCCGCACGCACGGCAAGCGCAGTGCGGTCACCTGTCACCTGAAGTGCGACAACGCGTGCTTCCACGCCGCGCCCAACACCTCGGAGAACGGCTACTTCCGCGACATCGCGAGCGCCGCGCTCAGCCGTCGCGCCGTGCTCGCCGGCGGCGCCGCCGCCGCCTCGGCGATCGTGATCGCCGCCGCGACCACCGGAGGCGACCGCGCCGCGGCCGCGACCGCGCAGATGGTCGGCCCGAACGACGGCCGCGCCTTCGGCTTCACGCCGATCGCGCCCGTGTCGGCCGACGTGGACGCCGTCAGCGTGCCCGAGGGGTTCCGCTGGGACCCGATCATCCGCTGGGGTGAGCCGCTGTTCGACGAGGCCGACGCGTTCGACCCCTTCAACCAGACCGCCGAGAAGCAGGCGCGTCAGTTCGGCTACAACGCCGACTACCTCGACATCATCCACGACCGCGGCGGCCGCACCGCGGTGCTCGTGAACAACCACGAGTACGTCAACCCGGGCATCATGTTCCCGCCGGCCGCATCCGAGGAGGAGCGCCACGAGCAGCTCCGCGTCTCGAAGGCCGCGCACGGCCTGTCGGTCGTCGACCTGGAGCGCAACCGCCCGGGCGACCGGTGGAGCTATGTCGTGGGCGGCGCCCGCAACCGCCGCATCACGGCCGACACCCCCTTCGCCGTCGACGGCCCCGCCGCCGGTTCCGACCTGCTGAAGACGGTCGACGACCCCGAGGGCCGCACCATCCTCGGCACGTTCGGCAACTGCGCCGGCGGCACGACCCCGTGGGGCACCGTCGTCTCCGGCGAGGAGAACTTCAACGGCTACTTCGTCGCGCCGGGCGTCTCGGCCGCGCAGAAGCGCTACGGGCTGCGCAGCACGCCCTCGACCTACGGCTGGGAGGCGATCGACCCCCGCTTCGACGCCACCAAGGAGGGCTACCTGAACGAGCCCAACCGCTTCGGCTGGATCGTCGAGATCGACCCGCAGAACCCGGATGAGCCTCCGGTGAAACACACCGCCCTGGGCCGCTTCAAGCACGAGGGCGCCAACGTCACGATCAGCGCGTCGGGCCACGCGGTCGCCTACATGGGCGACGACGAGCGCTTCGACTACCTCTACAAGTTCGTGTCGTCGCAGAAGTTCCAGCCCGGATCGAGCGCCGAGGCCCGCGCGCACAACAAGACGCTGCTGTCGTCGGGCTCGCTGTACGTGGCCAAGTTCACGGGCGACTCCCCGGTCTCCGAGATCACGGGCACGGGTGCCCTGCCCTCGGACGGCGAGTTCGACGGCACCGGCAAGTGGGTGCCGCTGATGCTGAACGACGAGAGCGCCGTCCCCGGCTTCACGGTCGAGGAGGTCCTGGTGAACGCGCGCCTCGCGGCCGACGCCGTAGGCGCCACCAAGATGGACCGCGCAGAGGACGTCGAGCCGAACCCCAAGACCGGCCGCGTCTACGTCGCCTGCACGAACAACACCGACCGCGGCAAGGTGGGCAAGGAGGGCGCGACCGAGCCCAACCCGCGCAACTCGAACCGCGACGGCCACGTCATCGAGATCACCGAGGCGGGCGAGGACGACTCCGCCACCGAGTTCGGCTGGAGCATCCTTCTGCTCTGCGGCGACCCGGCGAAGAACTCGTACACGTACTTCGCGGGCTTCCCGGCCGACAAGGTCTCGCCGATCTCGTGCCCCGACAATGTGGCGTTCGACTCGGCCGGCAACCTGTGGATCTCGACCGACGGCGCGCCGGGGACGATCGGCTACAACGACGGTCTGTTCCGCGTGCCGCTGCGCGGCGCCGAGCGCGGCCACGTGCAGCAGTTCCTCGCCGTCCCGCGGGACGCCGAGACCTGCGGCCCGGTCATCCACGACGTCGAGGGCAGCGTGTTCATCGCGGTGCAGCACCCGGGCGAGGACGGCACGTGGGGCGCGCAGCGCTCGCTGTTCCCCGACTACGTCGCCGAGGGGTCCTTCGCCGACGGCAAGTGGGGCGGGCCCCGCCCGTCGGTCCTGCAGATCACGCGCGCCTGAGACCGGCGCATCACGGCACGAGGCCGCGCGGGGCGATCCCCGCGCGGCCTCGTCGCGTGTCCGGGCCGGGTCGCTCAGCGCACCCGCACCCTCGCGTCCGCCGGATCGAGCTCCAGCCAGCGCCAGCCGTAGGGCTCGAGCTCGAGCGCGATGGGCGCCGAGGCGTCGATCCGCTCCTCGGGGACGCGGTCGGTCATCCACGCCTCATCCGACGACTCGGGCGCGACCGTCACACGCACGGTCGTGCCGTCGCGCGAGAGGTTGTGCAGCGCGAGCATGGCCCATCCCTCGCCGCGGCAGACGTGCGCGAGCACCTGCGGCGGCGCCCCCTTGAGCACCTCGAGCTCGGACCACGCCTGCGACGGCGCGTCACGGTACATCCGGGTGAGCCTCTGGATGTGCCGCCACAGCGAGCCCTGGTCCGAGCGCTGATCCTCGACGTTGGCGCCCTCGGGCCCGTACGGCTCGGTCGCCATCCGCCGCACCTGGCGGCGGGGCGGAGCTGTGGTGAAGCCGCCGTCGCGCGTCCACTGCATCGGCGTGCGCACGGCGATCCGGCCGTCGATCTCGAGGTTGTCGCCCATGCCGATCTCCTCGCCGTAGAACAGCACCGGGGCGCCGGGCAGCGAGAAGATCAGCGAGTAGACCATCCGGACGGCCCGTTCGTCCTCCAGCATCGAGGGCAGCCGGCGTCGGATGCCGCGCCCGTACACGCGCATGGCCTCGTCGGGCGCGTAGGCCGCGAAGACCTCGTCGCGCTCCTCATCCGACAGCTGATCCAGCGTCAGCTCGTCGTGGTTGCGCGCGAAGTGGGCCCACTGCTGGGCGACGTCGACCGCCGGGCGGCTGCGCAGGGACTCGGCGAGCGGGGTCGCGTCCCCGCGCGCCAGCGCGAGGTAGAGCCGCTGCATGGTGGGGAAGTCGAACTGCAGCTGAAGGCCGTCCCGGGCCTGCCCGAACCACGGCATCTGCTGCTCGTACGGCAGGTTCACCTCGCCGAGCAGAAATGCCTCGGCGCTGCGTCGCGAGACGAATCCCCGGATGCGCGCGAGGTGGTCCATGCCGTCGTACTCGTCCGCGGCCGTGCCGTCGCCGCCCGTGCCGCCCGCGTTCGAGCCGTGCGCGCCGGTGTCGGTCACGGCGCTGCTGAACATGAACGGCACGGCGTCGATGCGGAACCCCGAGATGCCGATCTCGAGCCACAGCCCCAGGTTCTTGTCGATCTCGCGCCGCACCTCCGGGAGCGCGACGTTGAGGTCCGGCTGCGTGTGGAAGAAGTGGTGCAGGAAGTACTGTCCCGCCTTCTCGTCGTGCGTCCACGTGCTGTCCTCGTCGCCCGGGAACACCGGCGGATCCGGATTCTCGGGCGGCTCGTCCCGCCACACGTACCAGTGCCGCTTCGGGTCGTCGGGCGAGCGCCGCGCGTGCCGGAACCAGGGGTGCTGGTCGGACGTGTGGTTCATGACGAAGTCGATGATGATCCGGATGCCGTGCGAGCGCGCCACCCGGACGAGCTCCACGAGGTCGCCCAGCGTGCCGAGGCGCGGGTCGACCGCGAAGAAGTCCGTGATGTCGTAGCCGTCGTCGCGGTGCGCGGTCGGGAAGAACGGCATCAGCCACAGGCACGTGACGCCCAGGTCGGCCAGGTACGGCACGCGGGAGATCAGGCCCGGGATGTCGCCGACGCCGTCTCCGTCGGAGTCCTGGAACGTCTCGATGTCCAGGCAGTAGTAGACCGCGTGCCGCCACCACAGGTCGGCCGCGTCGATGGGGACGGGCTTGGTCACGACAGGCTCCTCAGCTCGGGCAGGACGCGCTCGCCGAACCTGTCGATGAACGCCTCCTGCGCGTCCGCGTCGGCGCCCACCTGGTGCAGCATCACGGCGTCGAAGCCCGCGTCGGCGAGCTCGGCGATCCGGTCGCGGTGCACGGACGGGTCGCTCGAGATCAGCACGGCCGCGCGGAGCTGATCGTCGGTCACGGATGCCGCGCGCTGATCGAACTCCTCGGGGGTCGGCAGATCCCAGGCGTCCGGGGGCGTGATGGCGCCGTTCGGCCAGTCGCGGCGGGCCATCGCGAGCGCCGCGTCGTCATCCGGCGCCCAGGCGAGATGCACCTGCAGGCGGGCAGGACCCCGTCCCCCGGCCTCGCGGTACGCCTCGACGACCTCGCGCAGCGCGCGCGGGTCGCATCCGACCGTGATCAGGCCGTCGGCCCATTCCGCGTGCGCGGCCGCCGACTCCGGCGACACCGCGGCGGCGACGAGCGCCGGCGGCTCGGCCGGGCGCGACCACACGCGGGCCCGGTCGACCTGCACCTCGCCGTGGTGCGTGACCTCCTCGCCCGCGAGCAGCGCGCGGATGATGCCCACGCACTCGCGCAGCCGCCGCTCCCGCGTGGCCTTGTCGGGCCACGGGTCGCCCGTGACGTGCTCGTTGAGCGCCTCGCCCGATCCCAGCGCCGCCCAGAAGCGGCCCGGGAACATCTCCCCCAGGGTCGCGATGGCCTGCGCGGTCGTCACGGGATGCGTGCGCTGCCCCGGGGCCGTCACCACGCCGAACGGCAGCTCCGTCGAGGCGAGCGCGGCGCCCAGCCACGAGAACGCGTAGCCGCTCTCGCCCTGCGCCACGCCCCACGGGGTCAGGTGGTCGGAGCACATCGCCGCGCCGAACCCGGCGTCCTGCGCGCGGACCACGTGGCGCAGGAGGCGGGAGGGGGCGATCTGCTCGTGCGAGCAGTGATAGCCGTAGTCGGTCATCCCCCCATGCGATCCCAGCCATCGGGATGCGGCAAGGGGGTTGCGGGCCGGGCGGTGGATGCGCTCCGCGGCCGGTCAGGCCGTGCGGGGCCCGTTCTTCGGGCGGGCCCAGCGGGCGGGGAGGCCGGGGCCGTCCCAGACCTTGATGATCCCCCACGCGACCGCCGTGAGCGGCACGGCGAGGACCGCGCCGATGATGCCGCTCAGGACCGTGCCGATCGTCAGCGCGATCAGGATGACCAGCTCGTGCAGCTTGAGGGCCCGGCCCATCAGCACGGGCTGCAGGAAGTTGCCCTCGAGCTGGTTGACGACGATCACGATGCCGACCACGATCAGCGCGGCGACCAGGCCGTTGGCGACGAGCGCCACCAGCGCCGCGATGATGCCGGCGAGCACCGCGCCCACGATCGGGATGAACGCCAGCACGAACACGAGCACCGCCAGGGCCGGCCACAGCGGCACCTGCAGGATCGCCAGGCCGATGCCGATGCCGACGGCGTCGACGGCCGCGACGGTCGCCGTCCCGCGCACGTACGCGCCGAGGGTGTCGACCGTGACGCGGCCGGCGCGCTTGGCCCGGTCGTGCCACTCACCCGTGAACGGCCGGCGCAGGAACTCCCAGATCTCCGGGCCGTCCTTCAGCAGGAAGAACAGCACGACCACCATCAGCACGAGCCCGGTGACGAAGTCGGCCACGGCGCCGACCCCGGCGAGCGCGCCGCTGCCGAACTGCGCGCTGGTCACGAACGCCGTCAGCTGATCCAGCCACTCCTGGATCTGCTGCTGGTCGATGTCGAACGGCAGCGTGCCGGCCCACGCGAGCACCTGGTCGATGCCGCGACGGGCCTGGTCGTAGAGCTCGCGCCACTGGTTGCTCACGGCGCTGACGATGATCCACCCCACCGCGCCGAGCGCGAGCAGGATCGCGAGCAGCACCAGGAGCGTGGCAGGCATCGAGCCGATCCCGCGCCGGCGCAGCGCCGCCATGAGGGGCTCGAACGCGCTCGCGAGGATGAGCGCGAGCAGCACCGGGATCACCACCAGGGTCAGCGACCTCAGCCCCCAGATGATGCCCGCGGCGAGCAGCACCACGGCGATGATCTGGAGGGAGCGCGTCGCGAGCGTGCCGAGGCCGTCGGTCCACAGCCGCCGCACCGCGGGCACCGGCGGGGCGTCGGGCCGGGTGTTCTGCATCTTCACGGGCTTGCGGCGTCCCCACGTCATGTCGTCGTCCCCTCGTCGGCGGCAGGTGCTCCCATACTGACCGGATGCGGGCGATGCCGCCTAGTGGTTGACGGGCGCGCCGTGCGTCCGGACGGATCCGCGCGGGTCAGCGGGGAGCGAAGGCCGCGTCGAACAGGCGGCGGGCGCGGCGGGCGACCGCGGCGCGGTCGGGCTCCGGCGTGGCGGCGAGCTCGTGCGCGATCATGCTGACGGCGATGCCGACGTCGGCCGCCTCGACGTGAGCGCCGATCCGGCCGGCCTCGCGATCGCGTTCGATGAGCACGGCCACGACGGCCTCGAATCGCGCGGCGAGCTCGCCCGTGCGCGCATCGGCCTCGGGGCCGAGGAGCAGTTGGATGAGCGCCGTGGAGGCGGTGGCCTGCTCGACGATGCGGTCGAGCAGGCCGGCGATCGTGCCGTCGTCGCGCAGCGCCTCGAGCGCCGCGATGTTCTCCTCGAACACGGCCACCGCCAGGGAGACGCGATCGGGGAAGTGCCGGTACAGCGTGCCCTGACCGACCCCGGCGCGCTTGGCGATCGCGGTGAACGGCGCGGACGGGCCCTCGGCCGCGAAGATCTCGCGCGCGGCCGCGATCAGGGCACGGCGGTTGCCGGCAGCGGCCGCCGGGCCACGGTTGGGCCGCCGCGGGGGCGTCTCGGGAGCAGTCATCGGGTGTAGCCTAGCTACCGGACAACAGCGTCCGGTAGGCGGGCGCGCTGGTCCACGAGAGCGGACGTGATCGTGAGCGATGCTGCAGCCGCCCAGGGACCGCAGGTCCAGAGCTGGGACGAGAGGATCACCGAGGGCCGCTTCGCCGGCAGGACGGTCAGGCGCATCCGCCTGCCGTTCCGGCGCCTTCGCGCCCTCATGCCACGGGATATGGGCCGAAACGCACCGGAACGACCGGGTCAGGACGGGTCGGGCTGCTCCGGGAGGCCGCCCGCCTTCGAGGCGATCGCGTCGCCCGAGGGGGTCTCGCCCGCGGCGGCCTCGCTCTCCTCCGGCGCGGGGGCGGCCTCCTCGTACTGCGCCGACAGCTCGCGGTACTGCGGCGTGAGGAACGCGAGCACCGCGATCAGCGTGCAGATGAGGCCGGCGACGAGGAAGATCAGCGCGATGCCGCGGTTCACGCCCTCGCCGAGGAGCCACGACCACTGCGCCTCGCCCTCCTCGCGCATGTACGGGATGACCCACACCTGTGCGATCGGCGCGATCAGCAGCGAGGTGATCGGCGCGGCCGCGGCCTCGAACGTCATCGCGAAGCCGAACACGCGGCCCTGCTTCTCGTAGGGGACCACGCGCTGGATGACCGTCTGCTCGGCCGCCTCGACCGCGGGGATGAACGCCATGTAGACCCAGCAGCCGAGGATGAACAGCCATCCCCACTCGCGCAGCGTGAACACCGCGCCGACCAGGCCGATGAAGGCCGCGATCAGCAGCATCGTCCGCATGGGCCGCTTGCCGAGGCCCGTCGCCGCGATCACCGCGCCGCCCGCGATGAAGCCGGTCGAGGCCACGGCGAACCAGATGCCCCAGCCCTGCACCTCGAACAGGTCGATGCCGTACGGGTCCATCAGCGCCATGTACACGCCGCCGACCAGGTTGTTGATGGTCGAGAACAGCACGAGGGCGAGCAGGCCCCGCGCCGCCAGCACCGCCTGCCAGCCGCCGCGGATGTCGACCCACTTCGTCGTCCCCTCGACGTGCACGATCTCGCGCTCGGGGATGCGCAGCGCCGCCAGGTGCAGCATCGCGAGCAGCATGGCGGCGAGGCCGATCACGAGCGTCCACCCCATGCCGAGGTAGCCGACCGACAGGCCGCTCAGGACGCTCGTCACGAGCATCGAGACGCCCTGCACGGTGCCGACCATGCCGTTGGCGTTCGCGTGCCGCTCGTCCGGGACGAGCAGGGTGACCGTGGTCGACAGCGCGATGCTGCGGAGCTGCTCGACGACCGCGCCCGCGAGCATCACGACCGCGAAGATCCAGAACCAGGGCGTGGTCAGGTCGACGATGGCGGCCTCGCCCACCCAGAAGAACAGCGCGGTGTCGAGGCAGAACACGACGAACGCCGCCACGGTCGCCCACAGCATCACGGGCTTCTTGCGGAACCGGTCGACCATGGTGCCGAAGAACATGCTGAACACCGAGATGAACAGCATGTAGGCGCCGCCGATCACGCCGGTGGCGATCACGTTGCGCGTCTCGGCGTAGATCCAGAACGTCAGCCCGAACCACAGGAAGCTCGTCGTGATGTTCGCGACGGCTGTGTTGACGAGGACATGCAGGAAGGTGCGCATCCCGTTCTCGGGGGGCGCGATGGAGGCATCCGTGGCCATGTCCCCCACGCTAGGACCGGCCACCGACATCCGGAAGACCGGTCAGCGCGGCCGGTCTTCCGAGCCGGTCAGCCGAGCGCGGGGATCACCTTCTGCTCGAACAGCTCGACGCCGGAGCGGTCGTACGCCGACTCGGGGAAGTAGTGGATCGCGTAGCCCATACCCGCGTCCCGCATGCCGGCGAGCTTCTCGGTGACCTGCTCGACCGTTCCGACCAGGCTCTCGCCCGCCGAGTAGTTGTGCATGAACCGCTCGATGCCGTCGCCGAGGTACGGCTCGACCCGCGCCCGGATGGCCGCGAGGCGGTCCTTCACGTCGGCCTCGGTCTCGCCGATCACGGTGTTGAAGTTGGCCGAGCGCGTGATCTCCGCGAAGTCGCGCCCGAGGCGGTCGGTGTGCCCGCGCAGGATCTCGCTCTTCTGGCGGAACACCTCGACGCCGCCGTTGAAGTTCGTGTAGCTCGCGTACTTGGCCGCGATCTTCAGCGTCACCTTCTCGCCGCCGCCGGCGATCCACATCGGGATCCCGCCCTCCTGCAGCGGCAGCGGCCGGACGATCGCGCCGTCGACCTGGTAATACGTCCCGTCGAGGGTGGCCGAGCCGGTCTCCCAGGCCTGCTTCATGATCTCGACGCCCTCGCCGAGCATCCTGAGGCGGTCCGGGATCTCGGGGAAGCCGTAGCCGTACGCGCGCCACTCGTGCTCGTACCAGCCGCCGCCGATGCCCATCTCGACGCGGCCGGCCGAGACGTGGTCGACCGTCGCGGCGACCTTCGCGAGGTACGCGGGGTTGCGGTAGCCCATGCACGTGCACATCTGCCCGAGGCGGATGCGCGACGTCGACGCCGCGAAAGCCGACATGAGCGTCCAGGCCTCGTGCGTGGCCTCGTCGCTCGGCACCGGCGTGGTGTGGAAGTGGTCGTAGACCCACAGCGACTCCCACGGACCCGCATCGGCGGTCAGCGCGAGCGACTGCATCGTGCTCCAGTGCGCGGCGGGGTCGATGTCGACCAGGTCGAAGCGCCAGCCCTGCGGGATGAAGATTCCGAATCGCATACCTCTCACCCTAGGGATGCAGGAGCGCGTGGGGAATCCTTTCCCGGATGATCCGGATGGCCTCGGGGCTCTCGTCGACCAGGACCGCGTCGCGGCCGAGCGCCGACGCGACCGCTCCGGTCGTGCCGCTGCCCGCGAACAGGTCCAGCACGCGGTCGCGGGGGCGCGACGACGCCTGCACGATGCGCCGCAGGATCCCCTCGGGCTTCTGAGTGGGGTAGCCCGTGCGCTCGCGCCCGCTCGTCGTGACGATCGTGTGCCACCACACGTCGGTGGGCAGCTTGCCGCGCGCGGCCTTCTCGGCCGTGACCAGGCCCGGTGCCATGTACGGCTCACGGTCGACCGCATCGGAATCGAACCAGTAGCGATCCGGATCCTTCACGTAGACCAGGATCGTGTCGTGCTTCGTGGGCCAGCGGCTGCGCGACTTGGCGCCGTAGTCGTACGCCCAGATCAGCTCGTTGAGGAAGCACTCGCGCCCGAACACCGCGTCGAGCATCACCTTGGCGTAGTGCGCCTCGCGATAGTCCAGGTGCAGGTAGAGCGTGCCGTCGTCGGCCAGCAGCCGCCACGCCTCGAGCACCCGCGGCTCGAGGAACGCCCAGTAGTCGTCGAACCGGTCGTCGTACGTGCGCAGCGCGCCCCGGATGCGCTCGTATCCGCCGCCGCGGTAGCCCGCCCAGACCCGGACGGGTCCGACAGAACGCAGGACTTCTGAGGCCGGATCGGCGTGTCGTGGCTCCGACACGCCGTCGGCGGCGCTGAGGTCCTGCGTTGTGTCCGAACGCCGGGCGGTCTGCGTGCGGTGCTCGCGGGCGCGGCCCGTGTTGAACGGCGGGTCGAGGTAGATCAGCGTGAACGCGCCGTCGGGCAGGGTGCGGGCGACCTCGAGGTTGTCGCCGTGGTGGACGGTGACGGATCCGCGAGTCACGGATCCCTGGCTCAAGGGACCCTCGCTCAAGGAACCCGGTGCAGCCACGCGTCGGTCGCGAACTTGGAGGCGACCAGGGCCTCGGCCTCGGCGTACTCGTCGGGGGCGATCGATCCCATCGTCGCGCCCGTGAAGCCCTGGAAGGTCCTGATCAGGCTGTCGATGATCTCGCGGCGGCTCATGCCGGTCTGGCTGCGGAGCGGGTCGACCCGCTTGGCGGCCGAGGCGGTGCCCTTGTCGCTGAGCTTCTCGCGGCCGATGCGCAGCACCTCGGTCATGACCTGGCCGTCGATGTCGTAGCTCAGCGTGGCGTGGTGCAGCACGCCGCCGCCCGCCAGGCGCTTCTGCGCGGCGCCGCCGATCTTGCCGCTCGGGCTCGCGATGTCGTTGAGCGGCTGGTAGGTCGCGTCGATCCCGAGCGCGCGCAGCGCCTGCAGCACCCAGTCGTCGAGGAACGCGTACGAGTCGGCGAACGTCAGCCCGGCGACGAGCGACGCCGGCACGTACAGCGAGTACGTGATGATCTGGCCCGCCCCCATGAGCATCGCGCCGCCGCCCGAGATGCGGCGCACCACGTCGAAGCCGTGCCGGGCGGCGCCCTCGGGGTCGACCTCGTTCCGATACGACTGGAACGACCCGATCACGACGGCCGACTGGTCCCACTCCCAGATGCGCAGCGTCGGCTTGCGGCGCCCGTCGCCCACGCGACCGGTGAGCACCTCGTCGAGGGCCAGGTTCATGTGCGGGGAGACCGCGGGGTCGTCCACGATCTCCCATTCGAAGTCGGTCCACGCCGACGCCGTGACGAGGGCCCGGCGCACGGCGGTGCCGACCGACTCGGGCGTGAAGCCGAGCAGCTGCGCGCCCTCGGGCAGCGCCCCGCGCACGGCTTCGGCGATGGCGGCTACGTCCGCCGTCTCGGGAAGCCCGTTCACGGCCGCGTTGATGTCGAGCAGCGCGTCGTCGGGCTCGAGGAAGAAGTCGCCCGCGAGGTGGAAGTCGGCGATGCGCCCGTCCACGACCTCGAGGTCGACGACCACGAGCTTGCCCCCGGGCACCTTGTATTCGCCGTGCATGGCTCCAGCCTACGGTCGGGCCCGCGCCGCCTGGCCCGGACCCCGCCGCCTGGCTCGGGCCCGCGCCGCCCGGCTCGGGCCCCGAGACTGGTCCCGGGCGACGAGACTGGTCCTCCCGACGCCAGTCTCGCCTCCCGGGACCAGTCGAAGGCAGGGGGCCGCCGCGACCCCGGGGTCAAACCCGGCGCGTGGGCTGCGAGGCCGCGTCGTACGGGTCGGTGCCGTGCGCGCGCTCCTTGGCGTTGCTGTGCCCGTCGCCGTCGATGTCGCCGTCGCACGCGTCGCCCGCGCCGTCGCCGTCCAGGTCGGCCTGCGAGGCGTTGGGCTGGCGCTCGCAGTTGTCCGACGCGTCCGCGATGCCGTCGCCGTCGCGGTCGACGCCCGGGGCGGTGTGCACGACCGTGCGGGTCGCGGTCTGGAAGACCCCTCCGTCGCGCTCCCACACGATCCCGATCTCGTGGACGCCGACCGGGACGTGCACGTCCGCAGCGAACACGTCCGCCCGGTCGCCTCCGGTGGTGTCGACGTCGATCACCGCGACCTCGGCGCCGTCGACGGAGATGCGCACGTGCTCGTTCGCCAGCGAGGCGTCGGTGCCGGGCTCGGGCTCGCCGCCCGGATCGCCGGGCGCGGGCACGACCGTGGCCGTCAGCGTATATGCCGTCTCCGGCACGCCCACGACGAGGTACGGGTCGATCGCGATGTCGAGCGTGCCCGTGACGCCCTCGAGAAGCACGACCTCGGGCTGGGAGGAGCTCGCCGAGCGACCGGATGCCGCTCCGGTGATGAACATGTCGAGGTCGCTCGCGTCGGCCCACTCGAGCCGCACCTCGACGTCGCTCCGCTCGGGCACGGTGAGGGTGTGGTGCTGGATGGTCGCGTCCAGTTCGCCGAGCGTCGAATCGGTCACCGTGAAGGTGTTGCCGTCCGGGTGCTCCAGCACGATCGTGTCGATCAGGCTGCCGGCCTCGGTGCCGCCGGTCGCGCCGCCGTCGCCCGCCGACGCGGCCGGCTCGGTCCCCTCCGGGGCCGCGACGCCGACCTGGCCGGCGTCCGGAGCGCGGTCGTCCTGCACGACGGTCCAGGCGCGGGTCGGCGCCTTCAGCCCCGAGAGGGCGAACACGTCGTACGGCGCGGTGACGGATGCCGCGGCGAGGTAGCTGCGCGGGATCCGGAACGTGACGGTGTCACTCACGGCGTCCCACTGCGACCACTCGCTCGGGAGCGTGCGCTCCATCGAGTGGTCGTACGTGACGACGTCGCTCGAGGCGCCCGGCTCGGCGAGCCACGACTCGATCTCGCGCCCGTCGATCGCGACGCCGAACTTGGTCAGGCTCGTCGAGTCGGCCGGCCACAGCTCGGCCGCCTGGATCACCACGTCCACCGTGAGAGGCGTCACCTCGACGTCGACGCGCTCGATGTCGGTGAGGTCCGAACTGGCGTCGCCCGAGGGGTCGTCGATCGCGACCGACGTGGCGACGGGCTCGTCACCCAGCGGCAGGCGCTCGACCGTGCCCGCGACATGCACGTGGCCGTCGGCGGTCTCGTGCCCGTGCTCGGGCGAGTCGACCGTGAGCACGTTCTCGTACGAGCTCACGGGCTCGGGCGTCCAGTCCACAGGCTCCGCCGCCGGGACCAGGCCGAGGTCGGGCTGCGGGCAGTCCCACACCGATCCGGTGCTCGAGGCGTACAGGTGGTTGTCCGGGTGCTGCACCTGGAACGGGTTGCCGTCGCCCTGCTGGTCGTTGACGTGCAGGTGGTCGTGCTCGTCGACCGCCTGGTCGCCATTCACGTCGAGGTAGCGGCTCATCCGGGCCGCGAAGCCCTCGACGTTCAGCGTCGAGACGCACTTGCTCTGCCCGGCCGGGTCGGCGCTGTAGGCCATGATGTCGGTCGTGGGCACGGGGCCCCACTCGCCCTCGGCGCCGTCGCCGACGTGGCCGAGCGTGAGGCAATGGCCCGTCTCGTGCAGCACGAGGTCGAACAGCGAGAAGGTGTCCGTCGTGCCGGGCACGGGGTCGATCGCCCCGTTGACCGAGAAGCAGACGTTGCCGCCGGCGCCGCCGCAGTCCTCGACGTAGTAGCCGCCGCCGTCGCCGTGGTGGCCGTCGTAGCCCGGCATGCCCTCCCACGTGTCGAGCGAGAACGGGTTCGGGATGCTGTGGCACGGCACGCCGTTCTCGTCCATGACGCCGATCGAGTCGGTCAGGTACGTCGGGTCGATGCCGATGCCGATGCCGCCGACCGGGTTGGTGGCGATGATCACGATCTCCGGGTCGTACAGCGGGTAGGTGCTCGGCACCGCGCCGTCCGTGAGGCCGACGATGTCGGTGCTGATGGTCCACTCGACGCCGTCGCGCAGCCAGTCCAGCCCCATCTGGTCGGCGAGGTACTCGATGCCGCCCTCCCAGGCCTCGGCGGCCTGGCGCATGATGCGCAGGTCGCGCTCGGCCGTGGGCGAGGCGGGCACCAGCACCGCCACGTCGATCTTCGGGCTGTCCAGCGTGTTCAGGCCGGTCTTGCCGTGGAAGCAGATGTTGTCGGGGTTGTCGCGGCTGTAGTCCTTGATGCAGCCCGGCGGCAGGTTCCCGTCGCCGTAGTAGGGGCCGACGTAGTCCTCGGAGGGCGCCGCGGTCGCCGCGACGGGGGCGACCCAGGACGCGGCTCCGAAGGCGAGGGCGGCGAGGAGGACCAGGATGACGCGAGGCAGACGACGGCGCATAGGACGCTCTCTTCACTGAGAAGGGGCGGCGTCGCATCGGGGCGGGCCCGACGCTCGGCCAGGTGGTGAGCACGCTACTCCCGAGCGCGTGACCGGATCCGGCCAATGTCCGCTGGCGGCCAGGATTCGCTCGGAACGATCAGATCCAGCCCCGCTTCGCCGCGATCGCTCCCGCCTGGAACCGCGACTGCGCCCCGAGCTCGTCCAGCAGCTCCTTCGTGCGGCGGCGCACGGTCCTCTCGCTCAGCCCCAGGTGGTGGGCGATCGAGAGGTCGGTCATGCCCGCGACGAGCAGCCGCGCGAGCTCGCGCAGGTCGGCCTCGTCCGACTCCCGCACCGCGTCGCCGTCGCCGGGCCGGATCTCGGATGCCTGCGCCCACACGGACTCGAAGAGGGCGATCATCGAGTCCAGCAGCACCGAGCGCCGCACGATCACGACCGCCTCGGCGGCCCCCGCATCGGACTGCAGCAGCGGGAGCATCCCCCACTCCCGGTCGATGATCGCGAGCTTGAGCGGCACCGGCGCGACGCGCGCCTGCTCGCCGCCCCGCACGCCGTTCATGATCCGCCGCACCTCGACGGGGTCATCCAGCAGCCCGCGGTCGAACACGGTCCGGATCCGCACGCCGTCCGTCTGGAACCGGCGCGCCTGCTCCTCGCGGACCTCCTCGATCTCCTCCGGCGGCGTGGCGTACGGCGGACGGTCGAACACCGCGATCTCCTCGCGCGCGCTGCGCACGACCTGCCGGAACAGCTGCCGCGCCGATCCCGGCCCCGACACGACCTCGATCAGCGACGCGGCGTCGTCGCCCCGGTCGGCCGCGCGGACCCGGGCCGCGAGCTCCGTGGCGCGCGCCCGCACCTGGCGCAGCGCCGCCATCTGCTCGGCGACCAGGACGTCGATCGCGTACTCGGGCGGCGCCACGACGTACACGGGCTCGGGCCCCGCCGCCCGGCGGACCAGGCCCCGGCTCTCCAGCGTCTCGAGCGCGATCCGCTGGGCCTCGCGCTCGCCCAGCGCCAGCACGTCGTCGAGCGCGAGCCGGCCGCGCGTCACCAGCAGCTCGTAGAGCTCGGCCTCCGCTCTGCCGAAACCGAGGGCCTCGAGCATGCGTCCTCCCGACGTCCGGCGCGCCCGCGCGACGCGCACTTCAGTGTGCCCCACACCCGAAACATCGCCGCAACCTGACTCCCCGGTACGCTCGCCCCATGGGGGACCTGTTCGACGGCTACGGATCGACGCTCGCTCCGCGCAAGACGCCTCAGGGCCTGCCCGCGTTCGACGAGATGTTCGGCCAGCCGGCCGGCTCCGGCGACACGGCGGAGGCCCGCGCGGCCTACCGCGAGCTGTACCACGCGCTCGCGCGCATGACGCAGGACGAGCTCCGCGGGCGCACCGAGTCGCTCGCCTCCAGCTACCTCGCGCAGGGCGTCACGTTCGACTTCGCGGGCGAGGAGCGGCCCTTCCCGATCGACCCGGTCCCGCGGGTGATCGCGTACGACGAGTGGGCGCGCGTCGAGGCGGGCGTGAAGCAGCGCGTCAAGGCGCTCGAGGCGTTCCTGGAGGACGCGTACGGCCGCCGCTACTGCGTGCGCGACGGGGTGCTGCCGGCAGCGCTGATCGCCTCGTCGCAGTACTTCTACCGCCAGGCCGCGGGCATCCATCCGGCGAACGGCGTGCGCATCCAGGTGGCCGGCATCGACCTGATCCGCGACGAGCACGGCGAGATGCGCGTGCTCGAGGACAACGTGCGCGTGCCCAGCGGCGTCAGCTACGTCATCTCGAACCGCCGGGTCATGGCGCAGACGCTGCCCGAGCTGTTCGTCTCGATGCAGGTGCGGCCGGTGGGCGACTACCCGAACAAGCTGCTGGCGGCGCTGAAGGCGGCCGCTCCCCCGGGCATCGACGAGCCCAACGTGGTCGTGCTGACGCCCGGCGTGTACAACTCCGCGTACTTCGAGCACACCCTGCTGGCGCGCCTGATGGGCGTCGAGCTGGTCGAGGGCCGCGACCTCGTGTGCACGGGCGGGCGCGTCTACATGCGCACCACCCGGGGCCTGCGCCGCGTGGACGTGATCTACCGCCGCGTCGACGACGACTTCCTCGACCCGCTGCAGTTCCGGGCCGACTCGATGCTCGGAGCCCCGGGGCTGCTGCTCGCCGCGCGGCTCGGCAACGTCGCGATCGCGAACGCGGTCGGCAACGGCGTCGCCGACGACAAGCTGCTGTACACGTACGTGCCCGACCTCATCCGGTACTACCTGGGCGAGGAGCCCATCCTGAAGAACGTCGACACGTGGCGCCTGGAGGATCCGGGTGCGCTCGAAGAGGTGCTCGACCGTCTCGACGAGCTGGTCGTGAAGCCGGTCGACGGCTCGGGCGGCAAGGGCCTGGTCGTCGGGCCGGACGCCTCGCCCGCCGAGCTCGAGAAGCTGCGGAAGCGCCTCATCGCGGACCCGCGCGGCTGGATCGCGCAGCCGGTCGTGATGCTGTCCACGATCCCGACCCTCGTGGAGGACGGGATGCGCCCCCGCCACGCCGACCTGCGGCCGTTCGCCGTCAACGACGGCAGCGACGTGTGGGTGCTGCCCGGCGGCCTGACCCGCGTGGCGCTGCCCGAGGGGCAGCTGGTCGTCAACTCCAGCCAGGGCGGCGGATCCAAGGACACGTGGGTCGTGGGCGGCACCGCCCCCGAGCACGTCGAGTACGGCCAGGGCACGGGGCTCGCCGGCCTCGTGGCCGACCAGGCCGCGACGGTCACGCAGGCCATCCCGATCATCTACGACCCGCAGGACGAGGTCGCGCACTCGCCGCACGACGATCCGGGATCCATGGCCCAGAGCGAACAGCAGCAGCAGGGCCGCTCCCTGCCCGGTTCCCATGTCTCACTTTCGGCCGCTGAACGCCCCTTATTCCGGCCCGAAGTGAGACATGGATCCGGGGCGGGGGAGGGATCATGCTGAGCCGCATCGCCGAGTCGCTGTTCTGGATCGGGCGGTACATCGAGCGCAGCGACGGCACGGCGCGCATCCTCGACGTGCACCTGCAGCTGCTGCTCGAGGACCCGTGGATCGACGAGGACACCGCGTGCCGGTCGCTGCTCGCCGTGATGGGGGCCATCGCCCCCGGCGAGGTCGACCAGGTGCGCCGCGAGCACGTGCTCGAGTACCTGGCGGTGAGCCGCGGCACGCCGTCGAGCATCGCGTACTCGCTCACCGCCGCGCGCGAGAACGCCCGCCGCGCGCGCGAGATCGTCTCGACCGAGCTGTGGGAGTGCCTCAACACCACCCGGGCCCGGATGCCGCGCCGCCTGCAGTCCGAGAAGGCGCACGAGTTCTTCCAGTGGGTGCGCGAGCGCGCCGCGCTGGCCGTCGGGATCGCGGACTCGTCCACGAGCCGCGACGAGTCGTGGCAGTTCTTCACGCTGGGCCGCAGCATCGAGCGGGCCGACATGACCGCCCGCCTGCTCGCCACGCGCTCGCTGACGCAGGCGTCCGGGCCGTCGTGGACGACCATCCTGCGCTCGTGCGGCGCGTACGAGCCGTACCTGCGCACCTACCGCGGCATGCCGAGCGCCAAGAACGCGGCCGAGTTCCTGCTGCTCGACCGCCTGTTCCCGCGGTCGATCATCTTCTCGATCTCGCAGGCCGAGCAGTGCATGCAGGCGATCGACCCGACGGCCGACCGCGTGGGCCACTCGAACACGGTGCTGCGGGCGCTGGGCCGCATCCGGAACGACCTCGAGTACCGCCCGATCGGAGAGATCCTCAGCGAGCTGCCCGAGCACATGGATCGCGTGCAGCACGTCACGCGCGAGGCGTCGGACGCCATCCGGCAGCGGTTCTTCCCGACGCAGGTCGAGCCGACGTGGATCGGGGAGGTGTCCTGACGTGAAGAGGCTCCGGATCGAGCACGAGACCGGCTTCCGCTACGCCGGCAAGGTCGCGGCGTCGTACAACGAGGCGCGGATGCTGCCGGGCACGACGGACAGCCAGTTCGTGCTGTCGTCGGGTCTGGACATCCACCCCACGGCCGCCGTCAACTCCTACGTCGACTACTTCGGCACGCGGGTGACGTCGTTCGACGTGCTCTCGCCCCACGACGAGCTGCGGATCGTGTCGCGCAGCCTGGTCGAGGTGCGCCCGCGCCCGATCGAGCACGCCGACACCACGTGGGAGCGGCTGGCGCGCGACGCCGAGCGCTCGATCGACACCGTCGAGATGCTGGTGCAGACCGCGCGGACGCAGCCGCATCCCGAGGTCGCGGAGATCGCCCGGCGCATCGCCGACGCGCACGACAACCCGAGCGAGGCGGCGCACGCCATCGCGACCGCGATCGGCGAGGCCGTCGAGTACATGCCCGGCGTCACCGAGGTGCACTCGACCGGCGCCGAGGCGTGGGAGGCCCGCAAGGGCGTGTGCCAGGACATCACGCACATCGCGCTCGGGGCGCTGCGGTCTGTGGGCATCCCCGCGCGCTACGTGTCGGGCTACCTGCACCCGCGGCCGAGCGCCGAGGTCGGGGAGGCCGTGAAGGGCGAGTCCCACGCGTGGATCGAGTGGTGGGCCGGCGACTGGCAGGCGTACGACCCGACGAACGGCATCGAGATCGGCGACCGCCACGTGCTGGTGGGCCGCGGCCGCGACTACAACGACGTTCCGCCGCTGCGCGGCGTCTACGCCGGCCCGCACAAGAGCGAGCTCTACGTCACGGTGACCATCACCCGCGAGGCGTGAGGTGGGAAGCGGCTTCGGCCGTTTCGTCTCCGCTCCTTCGTCGCTCCGCTCAACGACCGGCGGCTCCGGACCCCGGTCGTTGAGCGGAGGCGAGGAACGAGCCGGAGTCGAAACGACCCAAGCCCGCCGCGGGCCTCAGCGGCGGACGGGCACGGAGCCGGTGTCGAGGTCGTCGCGCTCGCCCAGGCGGATGGGCGTGGTCTGCGCGCCCTCGTTGCTGAACTCCTCGGGCGCGACCGTCGGCTGCGGGCGCGTGATGACCGAGATCGGGCGCGTCTCGTCGAGCACGAGCCCGAAGCCCTCGTCCTCGGGGCGGCGGTGCAGGCGGCCCGACGCGATGACCCACGTGAGGCCGATCGCGCACGCGGCCAGGCCTCCCGCCGCGCCGACCAGGATCGCGACGCGCGGGCCGAACTCGGCCGCGACCCAGCCCACCAGCGGGGCGCCGAGCGGGGTGCCGCCCATCAGGATCGCGACGTAGAGCGCGAGCACGCGGCCGCGCAGCGACGCGTCCGTCGTGGTCTGGACGTACCCGTTCGCCGTGGTCAGGGTCGTCACGACCGTGAACCCGACGAACACGAGGCAGAGGGCGTAGAGCCAGTAGAGCGGCATGAACGCCGACACGATCGACACGACGCCGAAGCCGCCGGTCGCCAGGATGGCCACGCGCAGGCGGGCGCGGGCGCGGCGGGCTGCCAGCAGGGCGCCGGCGAGCGACCCGATCGCGAGGATCGAGCTGAGCAGGCCGAAGCCGTCGGCCTCCTCCCCGAACTCGAGCGCCATGGTCGAGGCGAAGATCGGGAAGTTCATGCCGAGCGCGCCCATCAGGAAGACCATCGCGAAGATCACGAGCAGGTCGGGGCGGCGCGCGACGTAGCGGAAGCCGTCGGCGAGGCGCGCCGAGGCGTCCGCCCGCTTGCGGGGGATCAGCTCTCCGGTCCGGATGACCGCCAGCGCGATCAGCATTCCCGCGTAGGCGATCACGTTGATCAGGAACACCCATCCGGTGCCGACGGCCACGATCAGCAGGCCCGCGACGGCCGGGCCGATCATCCGGGCGCCGTTGAACGACGCCGCGTTGAGCGCGACCGCGTTGGACGCGTTCTCGCGGTGCACGAGGTCGGACACGAACGCCTGGCGCGCGGGGTTGTCGAACGCGAGCACCACGCCGGTCGCGAGCGCGAACGCGTACATGAGCGGCAGCGTCATGAGCCCGGCGAGCAGCAGGATGCCGATCGCGAGCGAGAACAGCAGCAGCACGCACTGCGTGATCAGCAGGATGCGGCGCCGGTCGAAGCGGTCGGTGACCAGACCCGACAGGCCCACGAGGAGCAGCGGCGGGCCGAACTGGAGCGCCATCGTGACGCCCATGGCGCCCGCGTCGTTGTCGGTCAGCTGCGTCAGCACGACCCAGCTCTGGGCGGTGGACTGCATCCATGCGCCGATGTTGGACACGAGCGCGCCGATGAACCAGACGCGGTAGTTGAAGGAGGCGAAGGATCGGAACATGGCACTCATCGCTCGATGACCTTCAGGATGATCTTCGCGGCCGCGCGGAGCGTCTCACGGTCGCCGTCGGGCAGGTCGGCCAGCACCCGGGCGAGCCATTCGTCGCGCCGGTGGACGGTCTCCTCGACGACCTCCAGGCCGGTCGGGGTGATCGCGATGTTGACCTTGCGACGGTCGTCGGCGTCGGGCTCGCGGGTGAGGTACCCCTCCTCCTCGAGGCAGTTGACGGTGCGGTTCATCGACGGCGCGGTCACGCCCTCGCGCTCGGCGAGCGCCGTCAGCGTGTGGGGGCCGTGCAGCTTGAGCGCGACGAGCACCGCGAACTGACCGTCCGACATCGTCGTGACCGCGCGCTGCTGCCGCAGTCGGCGGGCGAGGCGGAAGGTGGCGGCGCGGATCTCGGAGGCGTCGGAGGAGAGATCTGGCATCGTGTTCCTTAGCCTAACTCATTAGTTAGGCTAAGGATCTGTCGGGCTCCGCTCAGCGGGAGTGGCAGGATCGGGCCATGCCGTCAGAACGGGACCTGCACTTCGTCGACGACCACGGCGTCGAGATCGTCTATGACGTCCACCGCGCCGACACCCCGCGCGGGGTCGTGCAGCTGCTGCACGGGGTGGGCGAGCACGCGGGGCGCTACGCCGCGCTCATCGACGCCCTCGTGGGGGCGGGCTTCACGGTCTACGCCGACGACCACCGCGGCCACGGGCGCACCGGCATGCGCCAGCACGGCGATGCCGCGAAGCTCGGGCGCCTGGGCATCGGCGGCCACCGCGCCGCGGTCGCGGCGTGCGCGCGGATGACGCGGATCATCCACGACGAGAACCCGGGCCTGCCGTTCGTCCTGCTGGGGCACTCGTGGGGATCGTTCCTCGCGCAGATCCTGCTGAATCTCGAACCGTCGGCGTACGACGCGGTCATCCTGAGCGGGTCGGGCCTGCGGACGCCGACGTCCCTGAACTTCCTGCCGCTCAACGCGCGGTGGAAGGGCCCGGATGCGACGGGCGCGGAGTGGCTCGCGACGGACCCCGAGGTCGGGCGCGCGTTCCTGGAGGACCCGCTGGCGACGGACGTGCCGATCCAGAAGCTCTTCGGGGTCGTGGAGGGCGCGCGCATCTACGGACTGCCGCGGCGCGACCTGCGGGCGGCCGCCGGGCACGACGTCCCCGTGCTGCTGATGGTGGGGAGCGACGATCCGGTGGCGGGGCCGCTCTCGGTGCACCGGCTCGCGCGGGCCTACCGCGATCGCGCGGGCCTCGAGGACATCACCACGCTCGTCTACCCGGGCGCGCGCCACGAGATCTTCAACGAGGTGCAGCAGGCCCAGGTGCGCGCCGACCTGCTCGCCTGGCTGGACCGGCGCTTCCCGGCGTGATCCGGTGCGGATGCGCCCTGACGAGACTCGATAAGGGCGCATCCGCACCGGAACGCGGGCGGTGTCAGCCCTTCAGGGCGAACGCCAGCTGCTCGAGCGCCCAGTCGATCTCGGTCGCGCGGATCACCAGGGGCGGCGCCATGCGCAGCGTCTGGCCGTGCGTGTCCTTCGCGAGCACGCCGCGGGCGAGCAGGCGCTCGGCGACCTCGCGTCCCGTGCCGGCGGCCGGATCGATGTCGATGCCCGCCCACAGGCCGGCCGAGCGCACCGCGGTGACGCCCTCGAGCTTCTCGAGTCCGGCGCGCAGGTGCTCGCCGAGCTGACGCGAGCGCTCCTGGAAGCGGCCGGTCTTCAGCAGCTCCACGACCTTCAGCCCCACGGCGGACGCGAGCGGGTTGCCGCCGAACGTCGAGCCGTGCTCGCCGGGCCGGATGACCCCGAGCACGTCCTCGTCCGCCACGACCGCCGACACCGGCAGGATGCCGCCGCCCAGCGCCTTGCCGAGCAGGTAGACGTCCGGCACGACGCCCTCGCGGTCGCACGCGAATGTCTCGCCCACGCGGCCGAGGCCCGACTGGATCTCGTCGGCGATGAACAGCACGTTCCGCGCCTTCGTGACCTCGCGCACGCGGCGCAGGTAGCCGTCGGGCGGCAGCACGACGCCGCCCTCGCCCTGGATCGGCTCGATCAGCACGGCGGCCGTGTTCTCGTCGATCGCGGCCTCGAGCGCGTCCGCGTCGCCGAACGGCACCGCGACGAAGCCCGGCGCGTACGGGCCGAAGTCGTCGTGCGCGGTCGGGTCGTCGCTGAAGCCCACGATCGTCGTGGTGCGGCCGTGGAAGTTGCCGAGCGCGACGATGATCTTCGCCTGCTCGGCCGGGATGCCCTTGACCCGGTAGCCCCAGGCGCGCGCGACCTTGATGCCGGTCTCGACGGCCTCGGCGCCCGTGTTCATGGGCAGCACGAGGTCCTTGCCGCACAGCTCCGCGAGCGCGGTGGCGAACGGGCCGAGCTGGTCGTTGAAGAACGCGCGGCTGGTCAGCGTGAGCCGGCCCAGCTGATCCTGCGCGGCCTTCACGAGCTCCGGATGCCGGTGCCCGAAGTTGAGCGCCGAGTAGCCGGACAGCATGTCGAGGTAGCGCTTGCCGTCGACGTCGGTCACCCACGCGCCCTCACCGTGCGAGACGGTGACCGGAAGCGGGTGGTAGTTGTGTGCGACGTTCGGCTCGAGCGCCGCGGTCACTTGCGACCCCGGAGCTCGAGCGTGCAGCACTTGATGCCGCCGCCGCCGAGCAGCAGCTCGGACAGGTCGACCAGCACCGGGTTGTAGCCGCGCTCGCGCAGCTGCTGCTCGAAACCCTTGGCGCGCGGCGAGATGATCACGTTGTACCCGTCGCTCGCCGAGTTCAGGCCGAACACGGCGCCGTCCTCGTCAGACACGCGGATCGCGTTCGGGAAGCGGCGCTCCAGCTCCGCCTGGCTCGCCTCGTCGAAGGCGTGGGGCAGGTAGGCGATGCCGGGGTCCGCGCCGTCCTCGACGATCGGGTCGAGCACGGCCAGGGCGGTGTCGAGGTGGTAGAACCGCGGGTCGACCAGCGTGAGGCTCACGACCTCGCGGCCGAAGACGCGCGCGACCTCGGCGTGGCTGTCGCCCGTCGAGCGGAAGCCGGTGCCGGCCAGGATCACATCGCCGGCGAGCAGGAAGTCGCCCTCGCCCTCGTTGACCTCCTCGGGCTCGCGCGTGTCGAAGCCGTTCGCGCGGAACCACTCGATGAACGCGGGGGCCTCGCCCTGGCGCTCCTCGTAGCGGAACTTCGGGCCGTAGGCGATGCCGTCGATCAGGAAGCCGCCGTTGGCGGTGTACACCATGTCGGGGTAGCCCGGCACGGGGTCGATCAGCTCGACGTCGTGGCCCAGCTCGAGGTACGTGTCGTACAGCTTCTGCCACTGCGACACGGCCAGCGCGGTGTCGGTGGGGTTCGCGGGCTCCATCCACGGGTTGATGGAGTAGCTCACCGTGAAGTGCTCGGGCCGGCACATCAGGTAGCGACGCTTGTGCTGCGTGCGCTGCGGGGCCGTGATCGACGCGGTCGCGGTTTCGGACATGGTGCTCCTCTGCAGATAGCGGCGGACGCTGTCCAGAGGCCCGGCGGAGCTGTGAGAAGCCAACGGCACGGGCACGCCGGGATCATTCTCGCACGCACGCCCGGATCCGCGCCGGATGTCCGCGCGACGGATCGCGAGGTCAGAACGTCGGGCGCATCCAGCTCGAACGGCCCTCGGCGCGCAGCGCGGCCGCCTCGCGCGACTGCTCGGGGGCCGTGCCGGCGCGCAGGGTGTCGTCGCGCACGGCGTCGCGCGCCCGGCGCCGCTCACGCAGCCGCCACATCACCGCGCCGCCCAGGATCGCCGCCAGCAGCGCCGCCCCGCTCAGGGTCAGGATCTCCATGGCGCCACGGTACCGGCGCCGCCCGCACCGGGAAAGGATGCCGCCGAGGTGCCCGGGTGGTCAGATGACGTCGGCGCTGAGGCGGTCGGGGTTGCCGAAGCGGTGGGCGGTGATCGTCACGGACTGCTCGCGCAGGAACGGCAGCAGCTCGATCCGCCCCGCCGTGGTGACCTCTCCCGCGTAGACCGCGAGATCCGGGTCCCCGGCGACCGCCTCGGCCAGCGCGGCGTGGAGGCGGGCGACCGACTCGGGCGAGCCGACCAGCCGCACGCGGGAGGGGCGCGGGCGGTCGGAGAGGAGGTCGGTCATGGCCTCGTCGGAGGCGCTCTCGCCCTCGCCGGGCTCGAGCTCGTCGGAAGCCGGCTTCGGCTCGCTTCGCTCGCTCAGCCCGTTTCGACTCCGCTCGCTGGCGCTCGCTCCGCTCAACGACCGGGGGGAGGGGACCGGCTCCGCTCCGCTCAACGACCGGGGGGACGTGGCCGGCTCAGCTCCGCTCGACGACCGGGGGGTATGGGCGTCGTCTTCGGTCACCGGCGACTCCGCGGCGACGCCGCGCATGCGATCGATCCACTGGTCGTCGGTCTCGACGTGCACGGAGACGTCGAGCTGGCCGAGCATGCGGCGCACCGCCGCCGGGAGCCCCACCGGGGTCGACAGGACGAAGTCGCCACCGGTGCGGACGCCCGCGATCACGACGCGCAGCACCGCCTGCCACGTGGCGTCCGCCGTGGCCCGCACCGCGACCGGCACGGGCCGGTACCGGAACAGGTTGCGCTCGACGCCCAGCCGCGACACGTCCTTGACGCGGCCGAACTCGCGGTCCCACGCGACGGCATCCGAGAGCGCGGCGCGGCGCAGCCAGTCGAACTCCTCGTAGCTCAGCGACGGCTGGGCGGCCTCGATCACGGCCGCGATCCGGGTGTCGAGCCCGCGCAGGTGCAGCGAGCGCCCCGACGGCCCGCCCGACGAGGGGCGCCACGATCCGAGGCCGATCAGGTAGTTCGGGCCGCCCGCCTTCGCCCCGGCGCCGACCGACGAGCGCTTCCAGCCGCCGAACGGCTGCCGCTGCACGATCGCCCCCGTGATGCCGCGGTTGACGTACAGGTTGCCCGCCTCGACCGTCTCGAGCCACAGGGCCAGCTCGTGCGGATCCTGCGTGTGGAGCCCGGCGGTGAGGCCGTAGTCCACGGCGTTCTGCAGCTCGATCGCGCGCGCGAGGGTCGGCGCGTGCATGATGCCGAGCACGGGGCCGAAGAACTCCTCCCGGTGGAAGCGGGATCCGGGCTGCACGCCCGTGCGGATGCCGGGCGTCCAGTACCGGCCCTCGCCCTCCCATCCGGTGTCGCGCACGCGATGCGGCTGCACGAGCCAGCGCTCGCCCTCGTCCAGCGTGGTGAGCGCCCACTCGAGCTTGCCGGTCGGCTCCTCGATGACCGGTCCGATCTCCGACAGCGGATCCGACGGCGGGCCCACGCGCAGGGAGCGGGTCGCGTCGACCAGCTGCCGCGCGAACCGCTTGGACCGCGCGACCGGGCCGACCAGGATCGCGAGCGACGCGGCCGAGCACTTCTGGCCCGCGTGGCCGAACGCGCTCTTGACCAGGTCGGCCACGGCCAGGTCGAGGTCGGCCGACGGCGTGACGACGATGGCGTTCTTGCCGCTGGTCTCGGCCAGCAGCGGCAAGTCGGGACGCCAGCCGCGGAAGAGCTTCGCGGTGTCCCACGAGCCGGTCAGGATGACCCGGTCGACCGCCTCGTGCCCGATGAGCCGGCGGCCCAGGTCGCCCGAGCCGCGATCGCCCTCGGAGAGGTGCACGAGCGCCAGGACGTCGCGCGGCACGCCGGCGTCCCACAGCGCCTCGGCGACCACGGCCGCGCAGCGGCGGGCCTGATGGGCGGGCTTGAACACGACGCCCGATCCCGCGGCGAGCGCGGCCAGCACCCCGCCCGCGGGGATCGCGATCGGGAAGTTCCACGGCGGCGTCACGACGGTCAGGCGCGACGGCTCGAACACCGCGCCGGGCACCCGGTCGAGCTCGCGCGCGGTCGCGGCGTAGTAGTTCGCGAAGTCCACGGCCTCGCTCACCTCGGTGTCGGCCTCGGCGAACACCTTGCCGGTCTCCGACGCCGCGACCTCGATCAGCTCGCCGCGCCGGGCCTCCAGCGCGCGGGCGGCGCGCCGCAGCACCTCGCCGCGCTCGGCGGCCGGACGCCGGCCCCAGTCCTCCCCCGCGGCGCGCACGCGGGCCACCAGGTCCTCGAGCGCCTCCGCATCGGTCACGCGCGCCGCCGCGATCGTGGCATCGCCCGCGGTCGACCCGGGGATGCGCGCCAGGATCTCGCGGGCCCAGGCCCGGTTCGCCGGCAGCGCGGGGTCCGAGTCGGGCGCGTTGCGGAAGCCCGGCGCCCCCTCGGCGCGGGTGCTCTCGCGGCGCGCGAACACGGCCGTCTCGACCCAGTCGTCGCCGAGACCGCGGAACTCCACGGTCGGGTCGTCGATCTCCTCGTCGCCGAGCGCCGGCGATCCGGATCCGCGCGCGATGTCGAGCACGGCCTGCGTGAGGTCCTCGTCCGCGCGCTCCGCGGCATCCGCGTCCGATGCCGGTGCATCCGCCCGGTCCTGCGCCCGGTTCGGCCCGGTCGGCAGCGTCGGATCGGCCGCGCGGCGCACGGAGGCCACGAAGCGGTCCCGCTCCCGGATGAACAGGGCGCGGTCCTCGTGCATGCCGAACGCGGCGGACAGGAAGTTCTCGCCCGACGCGGCCTCGTCCAGGCGCCGCACCAGGTAGCTGATCGCGACGTCGAACTCGTCGGGCCGGACGACCGGGACGTAGAGGAGCACGTGGCCGACCTCGCGGGACACGGCCGCGACCTGCGCCTGCGCCATGCCGAGCAGCATCTCGAACTCGACGTCGTCCCTCACCCCGCGCTCGCCCGCGAGCAGCCACGCGTACGCGATGTCGAAGAGGTTGTGGCCGGCGACGCCCACGTGGACCCCGCGCGTGTGCTCGGGCCGGAGGGCGAAGTCGAGGCACCGCAGGTAGGACGCGTCCGTGTCGAGCTTCGAGTCGTGGGTCGCGAGCGACCAGCCGTGCATGATCGCGTCGACGCGCTCCATCGGCAGGTTCGCGCCCTTCACCAGGCGGATCTTGACCGGAGCGCCGCCCGCGTCGACCCGCTCGTTCGCCCAGGCGGTCAGGCTCTCCAGGGCGGGGAGGGCATCGGGCAGGTACGCCTGCAGCACGATGCCGGCGCGGTAGTCCATGAGGTCCGGATCCTCGAGGAGCCGACGGAACACCGCGATCGTCAGGTCGAGGTCGCGGTACTCCTCCATGTCGAGGTTGAGGAACGTGCCGTGGTCAGCCGCCGTGAGGTACAGCGGGCGCAGCCGCTCGACCACGAGATCGACCGTCTCGTCGAACGCCCACATCGACAGGTGGCTCGCGATGGCGGACACCTTGACCGACACGTAGTCGACGTCGGGGCGCCGCACCAGCTCGTGGATGCCCGCGAGGCGACGCATCGCCTCCTGCTCCCCGAGCACCGCCTCGCCGAGCAGGTTGAGGTTGAGGCGCGCCCCGCTCTCGCGGATGCGCTCGATCGCCGGACCGAGCTTCTCGGGGCGGGCGTCGACGATCAGGTGGCCCACCATCTCGCGCAGGATGCGGCGCGCGGCCGGCACGACCGCCACGGGCAGCACCGGCGCGACCGCGCCCCCCGCGCGCACGGCGCCGCGCAGGTACCAGGGCAGGAAGTCCGGCACGAGCGGGGCGATCCGGTTGAGGTTCGCCGCCGCGGCCGTGAGGCTCTCGGGACGCATCACGCCGTCGACGAAGCCGAGCGTGAACGGCAGGCCGTTCGGGTCCTGCAGCACGCCGGCCAGCCGGCGCGCCGAGGCGTCGGTCTCGGTCTGCGCGGCCTCGCTGACCCAGCGCTGCGCCAGGGCGACGGCGTCCGCCACGAGATCGCCGGATCCGGCGGGAGCAGGCTCGGGCGGGCCCGGATCCGGGGCGCCGGATCCCGAGGACGGGTCGAGGACGTCGGCCATGCGATCAGCCTAGGTCGGCCCGCGGCGCCGCGCAGGGTTCTCCACCGCCGTGCCGCGGACGGCGGTGGGCACCTCTGTCACGCGCGTGCGGGCGCGCGCACGCGCATACTGACCACATGCGCGAGGGGGAGGCGTTCACGCAGGCGGCCGACGTCGCCGCACCCGCGTCGGCGCCCGAGGATCCCGCGTCGGCGCAGAAGCGCACGACGCCGCGGCAGTGGATCAAGGTCGCGGCCGGAAAGGTCCCCGCGACGTGGATCACGGTCGCCGCGACGGCCGTGTTCCTGGGCGCGACGGCCGGCTTCGGCGGGCTCGCGGACGCCCCCGTTCCGGAGCCGGAGCCGCTGCCGGTGCTCGCGGCGGGCGAGACCCACACGAACCAGCAGTTCGACATCACGGTCGAGCGGGCGGTGCTGATCGACGAGCTTCCCGGCTCGGGCACCTATCCGGAGGAGGGCGAGCGCGTCCTGGCGGTCGTCGCGACCCTGCAGAACATCACGGATGACCCGCTGCTCAGCTCGCAGTTCAGCGAGGCCACCTTCACGATCGAGGAGCTGCCCGCCGAGCGCCCCTCCGGCGACGAGGCGACCAGCTCGATCGCCCGCGTCGACGACTCGACTCTCGCGCCCTGGCTGCAGCCGGACGTCCCCGTGCAGGTCGTGGTCACCTGGCCCGTCCCGGCCGACCTGCTCGGCGCGGGCGACCTGGTGCGCCTCACGCTGTCCGACTACGAGCGGTACGACTGGGCACGGCTCGGCGGCAGCGAGGACGACCACAGCTGGGTGGACCCCGCCCCCGCCGCGTACGTCGACCTCGAGATCGAGGATGTCGGAGCGGGCGCGGACAGCGAGGAGGACGGCGGATGAGTCCCCTGAGCGCGACGCACCTGCACTCGGCCGGGCGCTGGGCCATCGGCGTCGGCTTGGTGGCCGCGGCCTGGGGCGTCATGGCCCTGACTCCGGACACCGACTTCCCCAAGCAGCCGTTCCCCGTGGCGGCGACGCTCGGCGAGCCGGCCGAGGCGCGCAACCTGCGCCTGACGGTCCTGGACGTGTCGGGCGCGTCCGAGCTGTCCGACGCGCACGGCTGGAGCGGCCCGGGCCCGTGGCTGCTCGTGGAGTTCGAGGCCGAGGCGGTGTCGGAGGAGGCCACGGCCTCGCTGCAGCGCATCGAGCTGCGGATCGGCGACCGCACGTACCGCGCGACCGACCGCCCGCTGTTCGCGGCGCCGCGAGAGCGCCTCCGGATCGGCCTGCCGGCCACCGCGACCGCCGCGTTCGAGCTGCCCATCGACGCTCTCGAGGACAGCGCGCAGAATCGCCGCGCGGTCGTGAGCTTCGCCTACGACGACATCAACAGGCAGCTCGACTCGGTCGTCACGCACGAGGTCGACCTGACGCAGATCTCGTTCGCCGCGCCCGCGGAGATCCCCGACCGGGAGTGGTCGCGATGAGCTGGTGGCGTCGCAACGGGCTCGCGCTGGGCGCGCTCGCCGCGCTGATCCCCGCCGCGGTGGTCGTGATCGGCGGGCAGGAGTGGATCACGTACTACGGCTACCGGCCGATCTCGCCGATCGAGGTGCCCGAGGGCGAGTCGGTCGAGTTCGCCGGCGCCACGTTCGGCGACGCCGGGCTGACGGACGCGACGGCGGAGCTGACCGACCAGATCCCGGCTGACGCGAAAGTGGTCGTCGTCGAGATCGCGGTGCGGCCGGGCGCGGAGCCTCCGATGTGCGACCTCACGCTGCGCGAGGCCTCCGGCGCTCGCCACTGGGAGCGCGCGTCATCGCCGTCGGGACCGCTCGACTGGGACGGAACCGACTACTGCCCGTCGGACAGCACCGCGCCGTACCTCATCGAGGCGCCGTTCCTCCTCCCGGAGGATGCCGAGGGCCCGTTCGTCGCGGAGCTCGTGGTCGCGGACGAGCTGCCGCGGTTCCTGCGCCTCGAGGTCGGCGACTAGGGCGTGTCTGACAAATAGTTCGGCGGCGCGCTGAGAGTCTGAGGTCGTGACGCGGTTTCAGGTGCTCTCGGATGCTCAGTGGTCGTTGCTCGAGGAGATGCTGCCGCGCCCGACCGGGCGCAGGGGACGGCCCTTCGCGGACGCGCGGTTGATGGTCGAGGGCATCGTCTACCGGTATCGGTGCGGGATCGCGTGGCGGGATCTGCCGGAGGTGTTCGGGCCGTGGCAGACGGTATGGACCTGGC
>NZ_MYFP02000019.1:0-44271 GCF_004514465.2 Microbacterium sp. MEC084
CAAGGCCGTGATCCCCGAGCCGTCCGACCAGCAAGGCCACCGCAAGCGCCGCGGCTCACGCGGCGGACGCCCCGTCGGCCTCGACGCCGCCGACTACAAGGGCCGCAACGTCATCGAGCGCCGCTACTGCCACATCAAGCAATGGCGAGGACTCGCCACCCGCTACGACAAACTCGCGATCACCTACCGGGCCGCTGTCATCCTCAACGCCGTCATCGCCTGGACCCGGCAATTGTCAGACATGCCCTAAGCGCACCTTGACCCACGGCGCGGGAGTCGCGCGCCACGAGGGCTCCCGTGGGCTGGGCTCAGCGGCATCTCGTACCATGACGGAATGCCTCATTCCCCCGCCGATCAGCTCGTTCACTCGTCGAGGCGGGCTCGACGGGGTCGCCAGGCCGGCAGTCTCCACAGGCGGAGTCGAGCCCGGACACGACGGCGACTCATCGGTCTGACCGCGCTGGTTCTCTTGGCCGTCACGGTGGGCGCAATCGGGTGGGTCGCCCTCCGGGCCGTGACCGTGAAGAACGAACTCGAGGCGAGTCGCGCCGTCATTGCTGACGTCCAGGCGGACCGCGTCAGCGTGACCGAAGGGGTCGAGGTTCTAACGAGTCACTCCGCCCGCGCCGCGGAGGCAGCGGCCGACCCGATCTGGCGGATGTTCGAGGTTCTGCCATTTCTTGGCGAGAACCTCCGAGCGGTGAGGCTCGCCTCGGAGTCTGTGGATGTATTGGCGCGTCAGGTTGCGGAGCCGCTGGTCAGCGGCTCTGACGGATCGGTGGTCCAGCGTCTGCTCGATGTGACGGAGCGGACCGGTGCTCGCATCTCCCTGCTCGCCAGCGAACTACAGGGAGCCACACGCTCAAGCACGTTGATCGGCCCGGTCCGGGACGGGGTTTCGGGGGTTGCCGACGTGATGGCGACCATGGCGCCGGTCATGGAACTTGCGCCGCCGATGTTGGGTGCCGAAGGGCCGCGCAACTATCTCCTGGTCTTTCAGAACAACGCCGAGGCTGTGGGGCTGGGGGGATCCGCGGCAGCGCAGACACTAGTTGCGGTGGACAACGGCGCGCTCTCGCTGCGGAGCCAGGCGAACAGCGGCTCGTACGCCACAGGACAGGCAGTCGATGCGGACGTCCCCAGAAGCGCGATCGACCTGTACAGCAACTATCTGATCGATCACATCAATACGTCAGCCAGCCGACCTGACTTCCCTACGATGGCGAACATCCTGATCGGGTGGTGGCAGCGCGACATCTCTGATGACCGGATAGATGGCGTCGTCTCGATTGATCCGATCGCGCTCGCCCGGGTCCTACGTGCTACCGGGCCCATTGCGCTGCCCACCGGTGACGAGTTGAACGAGTCCAACGCTGTCGATCTGCTCCTGCACGACATCTATATGCGGTGGGGATCATACGAAGAGGCGCCGCTCGTAGACGCGTTCTTCGCGGGGGTTGCAGGCCTGGTGTTCGAGAAGGTGGCGACAGGCGCGTTCGATCTGCAGGACATGGCCTGGGCTCTGCGTGAGGGCATCGATGAGGGAAACATCATGTTCTACAGCACAGACGAGCGGATCCAACGTGAGATCGCGCCGTTGCGGGTATCGGGGATCCTGCCGAACGACAACACTGTCACCACGACTGCGGGCGTGTACTTCCGGGATGAGTCGACGTCAAAGATCGATTACTACATGAGCTCGGCGATCGACCTCTCCGAGCGATGCAGCGATGGAATGCGGTTCTTCACGGTCCAGCCCACGCTCAAGCTCGACCTCTCTCAGGCCGAGGCCGACATGCTCCCTCAGTACATCAGGAGCGGCCGGTGGGGTTCCGCGCAGTTCCGTACTCAGGTCTACGTCTACGGCCCTCCCGGCACTGCGGTGGAGTCCGTATCCGTGGATGGTCGCGATGTTCGCGTCGTCCGTGACGATGTGACGGACCTGGAGCGCCCGGTGGCCTGGTTCGAGACGAATCTGGCGCCAGGTGAGGCGGCGACCGTGTCGGCGACATTCGCTGGTCCCGAAGCCGAGTACGGCCCGTTGGAGATCCGATCGACCCCGATGATCAACAAGACGCCGTACTCGACCTCGTCCGAGGGCTGCCGGGGGCGGTGACCGAAGGGCGCCGCAGCTGCCGTATCTGGCGTGGTGGCGCGGGTAGTGCTTCCCCGGCGCGTATTCTGCGAGCGGAGTAGACTGCCACGGTCGCCGGTCGACGGCAACAGGAGGCTTTGGGCTTGACAACCGAGATCACGAGTGCCGGTCAGGCAAGGGTGGGCGCGTCGGGCGATGCTCCGGCCCGTCGTGCACCCTCGCCGTTCCCAGCTGTCGTGCGGACTGCGAGCGGAGGCATTCCCGTTGTCGCCGGTGCGTCCAGACCTCGATTCGACTGGCGCAAGCGCTATGCCCGGATGCTTAGGATCACTGACCTTTTCGTGATCCTGGTCGTGGTCTTCGGCACCCAGTTCAGCTGGCTGGGCTTGCACGCGAATATTCCGATGCCGATTCCCACGTGGCCCGGATTGTCGTCCTATTCGTTCCTGTCCGCGCTCATCGTGTCGCTCTGGATGTTGGTGCTCGCGCTGAATGACACGCGCTCGGAGCGAGTAGTGGGGGTCGGTGCAGAGGAGTATCGCCGGATCTTCGACAGCAGCTTCATGCTGTTCGGCGTCATCGCCATCGTCGCGTTCGCGCTGGGGGTCGAGATCGCCCGGGGCTATCTGTTCATCGCGTTGCCGCTCGGCGTATTCCTCCTCATCGCCGAGCGATACCTCTGGCGGTTCTGGCTACGCCGTCGGCGCGCGAGGGGAGAGTACTCCGCCAACGTGCTGCTCGTGGGATCCGAGGCGAGCGTGGCTCACATGGCCCGGGAGCTTAAGCGCGCGAGCGGCGCCGGGTACCACGTGGTCGGCGCGTGCATCCCGACCGGCCGGGTGGCGGCCGAGCTGGCGGGCACCGACGTCCCGGTCATGGGCAGCGTTGACTCGATCGAGCGTGCGATCAGCGTGACAGGTGCGGACACAGTCGTGATCACGAGCACCGACGCGATCGGTCCGCAGCGGGTCAAGGAGATCTCGTGGGCGCTCGAGTCCGGGCGCCAGCACCTGGTCCTCGCCCCGAGCATCACGGACATCGCCGGTCCGCGACTCCACATGCGGCCGGTCTCCGGGCTTCCACTGATGCACGTCGAGACGCCGCGGTTCTCCTCGGGGCAGCGGTTCGTCAAGCGGATGATGGACCTCTTCTGCGCATCTCTTCTGGTGGTGCTGCTCAGCCCCGTGTTCCTCGTGCTCGCGGTGCTCGTGTGGGGCACCTCGAAGGGGCCGATCATCTACCGCCAGAAGCGCGTCGGACGGCACGGACGCGAGTTCGAGATGCTCAAGTTCCGCTCGATGGTCGCCGACGCGGACAAGCAGCTCGCGTCGCTGCTCGACATGCAGGACATGGGCAACTCGGTGCTGTTCAAGATGCGCAACGACCCCCGCGTCACGCCGGTGGGCCGCATCATGCGGAAGTACAGCCTCGACGAGCTGCCGCAGCTGTTCAACGTGATCGGCGGCTCCATGTCGCTCGTGGGTCCCCGCCCGCCGCTGCAGCGCGAGGTGGACCAGTACGCGGACCACGTGCACCGCCGGTTCCTCGTCAAGCCCGGCATCACCGGCCTCTGGCAGGTGTCCGGCCGGTCGAAGCTGTCGTGGGACGACAGCGTCCGCCTCGACCTCTCCTACGTGGAGAACTGGAGCGTGATGGGCGACATCGTGATCCTGTTCAAGACCGGTAAGGCCGCGCTCATGCCCGGCGACACCGTCGCCTGACGCGCCGGCCGCCGGCCTCGCGGGCAGTCCTGCCCATGACGCCGTGCGTCGCCACTCCCGCTGGATGGGTTCCCCGCCGCGCGTCCGCCTGACACAATGGCGGCGACGCGTCCGAGCTGCGGACGCACCGAACCCTTTGGGAGGGGAAATCATGGGCTTCGACGATCTCGTGAACCAGGGCAAGGAACTCTTCGAGCAGAACAAGGACAAGCTCCAGGACGCGCTCCAGAGCGCGGAGGCCGAGGGCGTCAGCGACTCGGTCCTGGACAAGGTCACGGACTTCGCCAAGGGCGTTCTGCCGGACGGCCTGGACGCGCAGATCGACCAGATCCGCGACAACGTCGACGGCGCCGTCGGCGACGAGTAAGCAGCCGGCTTCCGACGCCTCCGCCCTCACCGGGCGGGGGCGTCGTCGCGTACCCGGACGAGCGGAGGGCGGGCGGATCCAGGTAACGAACAGGTAACGCCCACGGGTCGTCCAGACCAGTCGGTAACGGTAGGGGGTCCCCATTCGCCGCGGCCGCCACCCGAAGGCCCGCCGCGTGGCGCGCCTCCCGTGCGCGCACGGCGAGTGCGGACGTACCCGAACGAAACGCAAGGTATGTCGCACAACACACCCGAAACACCCCTGCTCACCCCGTTCCCGCGTCCCAACCACCTGGCCCTGCTGCGTCGCGAGCGCCGCGCCCGTCAGCGTCGCCGCCTGCTCGGCGTCGCTGTGGCCGCAGGCCTGATGCTGTCGGGCACCGCCGCCGTGGCGGCGACCGCGCCGCCGCCGGGCGCGCGCACCGTCGCCGAGCCGACTCAGGGCGCGGACGACGCCACGGCCGCCGCCGTGGCCGAGGCCGCGCTCGACCGGGCCGAGAAGGCGCTGGCCCAGGCGCACGCCGAGGCCGACACGAGCAAGCTCCGCGCGAAGCTGGACGAGCTCAGCGACTACGAGAAGCTGCCGGCCGTCGTGATCAGCGGCGAGGCCGTCGAGACCGAGCACGCCACGCAGGACCTCGTGGCCCAGACGGCCGCCCTCGTGCGCGAGGACGAGGAGGAGGCCCGCCGCGCCGCCGAGGAGGCCGCTCGCAAGGCCGAGGAGGAGGCCGCGCGCAAGGCCGAGGAGGAGCGCCAGGCGGCCGAGGCCCTCGCCGCCGCGAACACGCCCGCGGGCGCCCAGGCGATCGCCGAGCGCATGGCGGCCGAGGTCTACGGCTGGGGCGCCGGCGAGTTCAGCTGCCTCGTGTCGCTCTGGAACAAGGAGTCCGGCTGGAACTACCAGGCCATGAACCCCTCGAGCGGCGCCTACGGCATCCCGCAGTCGCTGCCCGGAGACAAGATGGCGACGGTCGCGTCGGACTGGGCCACGAACGCCACGACGCAGATCACGTGGGGCCTCGACTACATCTCGCGCGCCTACGGCACCCCCTGCGCGGCGTGGGGTCACTCGCAGGCCGTGAATTGGTACTGACCCCGCCGTAGGGCTCCGTGCGGGTCCAGTGGAACGCGCGTGGGTGCGTCAGTCGTTCAATTAGTGTTGAGGCGGCTGTCTTCGCTCCGGTCGGCGGTGCGTGGAGGCCACCGATCTCGCGGCACCCGAGGAGACATGAGAGTTCTCGTACTGACCCCGCACTATCCCCCTCGCCACGGGGGCACCTCCGATTACACGAAGCGATTTGTCGCAGAACTGCGGCACCGCGGTGCCGTGGTCCAGGTGGTCACGAAGGAAGGCGGCAATGCGGAGGAGCCTGACGCGCGCACCTTCGAAGGGCCGTGGTCCCTCCGTTCGTTCGGATGGTTCCACCGCCTGCTGAAGGAGTTCGGGCCCGACGCGGTCGTCGTGCAGTACGGCCCGTACTCCTTCAACAAGCGCGGTCCGGGCCTGCCCGTCACGTCTCTTCTTGTGGCCTTGGTGTCCTTGCATCGCGTGCCCCTGCTGGTCTATGGTCACGAGCTTTACTCGCCCTGGCGCGAGTCCCTCCTGAGGGCTCCGTGGGGCGTCGCTCAGCGTCTCGCGGTCATTGCTCTCATCGCCCGTTCGCGCTCGTTCATCGTGACCATCGAGTCGCGCCGATCCCGGCTCGTGCGCCTGCTGCCTTGGTGGCGACGACGCATCAACGCGATCTCGGTGCCGCCGACGCTCTCCGACGAGCCGATCGATGCGGCGTGGCGCAACGCTCGAGGAGTGCCGGACGGTGTACTCCTCGTGGCATCCATGGGCGTCGACGACCCGACGAAGGGCGCTGATTCGCTGGCCGCCGTCGCTGACGGCCTCGCCGACGCGGGCGTACAGGCACGCGTGATCGCGGTCGGTGGGCTGCAGTCCCATAGTCCCCGGGTGGAGGCGTGGGGGTACGTCAGCCGTTCCGACGCCTGGAACCTGGTCTGCGCTGCTGACCTGTTCGTCGCGCCGTACTCCGACGGCGTGTCAGCGCGTCGCACGACGGTGGTCAACGCGCTGATGGCGGGCAGCGCGATCCTCACCACTGACGGTGTCAACACTGATCCCCGGATCTTCTCCCCGGAGGCCCTCGCGCTCGTACCGGCGGGCGACACGGAGGCGCTCGTGCGTCGTGCGGTGGAGCTGAGCGGGAGCGTCGAGGAGCTCGCTCGGCTGAAGAGGGCCGCCCGCGACCTCGGCCTTCGAGAGTTCGGCTGGGATGCTCACATGTCCCGGTGGACACGCCTCCTCGCGGACGTGACCGGCGATATCCGGCAGGGCCGGTAATGGCAGGGGGCGCCTCATGAGCCGTGTGGCCAGCGCGCGCCGGCTGCTCGGCAGGAGCCGTCAGGTTCTCGCGCTGGCCGGCGTGACCTACGCGGGCCTCGCGCTCAGTGTCCTTTCCGCCCCGATGCTCGCAATGGCACTCGGAGCCAGCGGACGTGGGCAGCTGGCTGCGGCGTTCGCGGCCATCCAGGTCATGGGGTTCGTCGCGTTCCTGGGGTTGCCGCGCGGCGTCGCGGTGCAGGACAGCCGAGAGGCTTCGGCGTCGAGACAGGCAGTGGTGCTCGTCGGCGCACTGGGCATACTCTCTGCGCTCGCGTGCTTCGCGGCTGCGGAGATTCTGTCCGGTGGTGATGCGTGGGTGGCGGGTGCCATCCGCATCGCCAGCGTCGTGCTTGCCCTCACGGGTGTCTACCAGATCGGCGTAGAGCGTCTTCTTCTCACGTCGCGGCTGGGCGTATACAACCTGAGTCGCGTCTTCAACGTCATCCTGCCGTCACTGGGATACATCGTCGCTTTCCTCTTGGGTGCTCTGACGCTTGAGCTGGCCTTCGTCATCTCTCTGATCGGGCAGCTGGCGGGCTCGCTCGTCGGTGTTGTCAGCTCCTTCGGGGTTCTCGCGCGTACCGACGCCAAGAAGACCCCGTGGCGATTCAGCCTCTCGATGTGGTCGTCAACCGTCGTCGACGGCGTGGCGTGGCGAATGGACCAAGTTGTGTTGGCCATCTTCGCAAGCTCGGCCACCCTCGGTATCTATGCGGTCGCGTCGACTGTCGCCAACGCGTCCGGTGGTCTGACCCAGGCGCTGAATACGGTCTTGTACGGCCGTTTCGCGGTGTCGGAAGAGGGCGGCTCGGCACGCACCGGCCGCGTGCGCCTGATCGCGCTCGTCTCTTCGTGCGTCACCTCCACGGCCGTGATCACTGCGATCGGTCTCTGGCAGGAGCAGCTTCTCGGCCCCACGTACGGCGGACTGATGGTGCCGCTGGTCTTGCTGTGCATCGCCCAGGCGCTCAACGACCAGTGGCAGCTGCAGGTATACCGCCAGGCGGCCGCACAGAAGTCAGCGTGGATCACGGCACCCTCCTGGGGTGGCCTTGTGGCACTGGGCGCTGCGGCCTTCGCCTTCGGATACTGGTGGCGTCTCGACGCTGCCACGATGGCGATCGCGGTCCTGATCGGAGCTGTGGTGCGGCTCGCGTTGAGGGAGGCGGGGCAGTCGCTCGATCATCGGCGCGAGCGAGTGGAAGCCCGCGCGTGAGGTTCACGCTAGGCTCTCGTCTCGTGCGGTTCCTCAAGGCGTGGTGGCTCGAGCTGCGTGTGTACGCCTCCAATCACGTGATCAGCCACGTGCCGCTTCACTGGGTGCGGCTCGGCTTCTATCGCAAGCTGATGCACTACAGGATCGGGCGCGGATCCTCGATACACCTGGGTGCGTGGACCGACATCGCCCGGGGCCTCGTCATCGGCGACGACACGACCATCAACCAGAACTGTCGGCTCGATTCCCGTGGCGGTCTGACGATCGGAAATCGTGTGTCCATCTCCGCTGACTGCATCATCCTCACCGCTGACCACGATGTCCAGTCGTTCGACTTCGCCGGGCGCCGGACGCCGGTTGTGATCCACGACTACGTCTTTCTGGGCACTCGGGTGACTGTGCTTCCCGGCGTCACGATCGGCGAAGGCGCCGTGGTCGCCGCCGGCGCCGTCGTCTCAAGGGATGTGGAGCCATACGCGATCGTCGGAGGCGTGCCGGCGAAGAAGATCGGCGAGCGGCGGCGCGACCTCGACTATCGACCGATCTACCGTCGCGTTCTGCACTGAGGGCGGGCCGCCAGCCTCTCCGAGGCCTCTCCTCCGCCTTGCTGGGAGGGTGCCGAACGCCCTCCCGAGACCCGCGTGATTCCGCGGGATCTCGCGCGACACGCCCGGGTTGCTCTCGTGCCGCCCGGGGTGGCAGAATAGACAAGTTCCACATTCCTGCGTGCGCTCCCTCGGGAGGACTGCGCGGGATCACTGCCAGGGCAGTGCACAGACCTGAAGGTCTGGGCCGCGGGCAGGAGAACGAAATCACACACCCACCTCGCAGAGGTTGCTCTGCGCGCGTGGACTGACATGTGAACACGACCCATAGGGGTCAGCCCGAAGGGTATCCGGAGGGTACGTGCGTCCAATGCCCGTGAGGTACGACGCGTAAAGAGAGTGAGCAGACAAATGGCGGGACAGAAGATCCGCATTCGCCTGAAGTCGTATGACCACGAGGTCATCGACACGTCGGCGCGCAAGATCGTCGACACGGTCACCCGTGCGGGTGCTCAGGTCGTGGGCCCGGTGCCCCTTCCGACCGAGAAGAACGTGGTCGTCGTGATCCGTTCGCCCCACAAGTACAAGGACAGCCGCGAGCACTTCGAGATGCGCACCCACAAGCGCCTCATCGACATCGTGGACCCGACGCCGAAGGCCGTCGACTCGCTCATGCGTCTCGACCTTCCGGCCGACGTCAACATCGAGATCAAGCTCTGAGGCTGGGGATCGACATGGCTGACATCAACAACAAGATTTCGAAGGGCCTGCTGGGCACCAAGCTCGGCATGACCCAGGTGTGGAACGAGAACGGCAAGCTCATCCCCGTCACGGTGATCGAGCTCGCGCCGAACGTGGTCACGCAGGTCCGCACGGCGGAGAAGGACGGCTACTCGGCCATCCAGATCGCCGCCGGCGCGATCGACCCGCGCAAGGTCAACAAGCCGCTCTCGGGCCACTTCGAGGCCGCGGGCGTCACGCCCCGCCGTCACCTCGCGGAGATCCGCACGGCCGACGCCGCCGAGTACTCGCTGGGCCAGGAGCTCACGGTCGACGGCACCTTCGAGGCCGGCCAGCTCGTCGACGTCGTCGGCACGAGCAAGGGCAAGGGCACCGCGGGTGTCATGAAGCGCCACAACTTCAAGGGCGTCTCGGCTTCGCACGGTGCGCACCGCAACCACCGCAAGCCCGGTTCGATCGGCGCCTCGTCGACCCCGAGCCGCGTCTTCAAGGGCATGCGCATGGCCGGCCGTATGGGCGCCGAGCGCGTGACCGTCCTCAACCTCACGGTTCACGCCGTCGACGCCGAGAAGGGTCTGCTGCTCGTCAAGGGCGCCGTCCCCGGCGCGCGCGGCCGCACCGTGTACGTCCGCAACGCTGTGAAGGGGGCCTGAGTTAGATGGCTGACTCGACTCTCGCTCTCGACGTTCTGGGCATCGACGGCAAGAAGGCCGGCTCGGTCGAGCTGCCCGCCTCGGTGTTCGACGTCAAGACGAACATCCCGCTGATCCACCAGGTCGTCGTCGCGCAGCTCGCCGCGGCTCGCCAGGGCACCCACTCGACCAAGCGTCGCGGTGAGGTCTCGGGCGCCGGCCGCAAGCCCTTCAAGCAGAAGGGCACGGGCAACGCCCGTCAGGGCTCGATCCGCGCGCCGCACATGACCGGCGGTGGCATCGTCCACGGCCCGAAGCCGCGCGACTACTCGCAGCGCACCCCCAAGAAGATGATCGCCGCCGCCCTCGCGGGCGCGCTCAGCGACCGTCTGCGGGGCGAGCGCATCCACGTCGTCGAGTCGTTCGGTGTGACCGAGCCCTCGACCAAGGCCGCCGCCTCCTTCCTCGCGAAGGTGTCGCCTGCCAAGAACGTGCTCGTCGTGCTCGACCGCGAGGACGACTTCGGCTACCTGAGCGTGCGCAACCTCGGTTACGTGCACGTGCTGATGGCCGACCAGCTGAACGCCTACGACGTGCTCGTCTCGGACGACATCGTCTTCACCAAGGCCGCCATCGACGCGTTCATCGCGCAGAAGGCCGGCGCCACTGAGGAGGTCTCGGCATGACCGCCGTCCAGAAGGACCCGCGCGACGTCATCCTGAAGCCGGTCGTCTCGGAGAAGAGCTACGGTCTCATCGACGAGGGCAAGTACACGTTCATCGTGGACCCCCGCTCGAACAAGACCGAGATCAAGCTCGCGATCGAGAAGATCTTCGGCGTCAAGGTGGCTTCGGTCAACACGATCAACCGCGTCGGCAAGGCCCGCCGCACCCGCTTCGGCATCGGCAAGCGCAAGGACACCAAGCGCGCCATCGTCACGCTCAAGTCGGGCACCATCGACATCTTCACGGCAGTCGGCTGACGGTCGGGGAGGAAGAGAGAACATGGCTATTCGCAACTACAAGCCCACGACCCCCGGTCGCCGCGGCTCGTCGGTGGCAGACTTCGCCGAGATCACCCGGTCGACGCCTGAGAAGTCGCTGCTCCGCCCGCTCGCCAAGACGGGTGGCCGCAACAACCAGGGCCGCATCACGACGCGCCACATCGGTGGTGGCCACAAGCGCCAGTACCGCGTGATCGACTTCCGTCGCAACGACAAGGACGGCATCGACGCGAAGGTCGCGCACATCGAGTACGACCCCAACCGCACGGCGCGCATCGCGCTCCTGCACTACGTGGACGGCACGAAGCGCTACATCCTCGCGCCGAACAAGCTGCAGCAGGGCGACGTCGTCGAGTCGGGTCCGAACGCGGACATCAAGCCCGGCAACAACCTGCCGCTGCGCAACATCCCGACCGGTACCGTCGTGCACGCCATCGAGCTGCGCCCCGGTGGCGGCGCGAAGATGGCGCGCTCGGCCGGCGCCGCGGTGCGTCTCGTCGCCAAGGACGGCCCCTACGCGCAGCTCCGTCTGCCGTCGGGTGAGGTCCGCAACGTCGACGCCCGCTGCCGCGCCACGATCGGCGAGGTCGGCAACGCCGAGCAGTCGAACATCAACTGGGGCAAGGCCGGCCGCAAGCGCTGGAAGGGCGTCCGCCCGACCGTCCGCGGTGTCGCCATGAACCCGGTCGACCACCCGCACGGTGGTGGTGAGGGCAAGACCTCCGGTGGCCGTCACCCGGTCACCCCGTGGGGTCAGCCTGAGGGCCGCACCCGTCACGCCAACAAGGAAAGCGACAAGCTCATCGTGCGTCGCCGTAACGCCGGCAAGAAGCGCAAGTAGGAGTAAAGAAGATGCCCCGCAGTCTGAAGAAGGGCCCCTTCGTCGACGAGCACCTGCTGCGCAAGGTGGTCTCGCAGAACGAAGCCGGCACCAAGAACGTGATCAAGACCTGGTCGCGTCGCTCGATGATCATCCCGGCCATGCTCGGCCACACGATCGCCGTGCACGACGGTCGCAAGCACATCCCGGTGTTCGTCACCGAGACGCTTGTCGGCCACAAGCTGGGCGAGTTCGCGCCCACCCGCACCTTCCGCGGCCACGAGAAGGACGACAAGAAGGGCCGTCGCCGCTGACCGCGGTGACGCAAGAGGAGAAGAAATGGTGGAGTCCATCGCACGCGTGCGACACATCCGCGTGACCCCTCAGAAGGCTCGTCGTGTCGTCGCGCTCATCAAGGGCAAGCAGGCCCAGGAGGCGCTCGCGATCCTGAAGTTCGCGCCGCAGGCGGCTTCCGAGCCGATCTACAAGCTCGTCGCGTCGGCCATGGCCAACGCGCAGGTCAAGGCCGACAAGGACGGCGAGTACCTGGACGAGCAGGACCTGTTCGTGGCGAACGCCTACGTGGACGAGGGCACGACGCTCAAGCGTTTCCAGCCCCGTGCCCAGGGCCGCGCGTTCCAGATCAAGAAGCGCACGAGCCACATCACGGTCGTGCTCTCGACGCCGGCGGTCGCGGAGACCGCTGACGCCGACAAGAAGAAGGCGAGCAAGTAATGGGACAGAAAGTCAGCCCCTACGGCTTCCGCCTCGGCATCACCACGGACCACGTTTCGCGCTGGTTCTCGGACTCGACGAAGCCGGGTCAGCGGTACGCCGACTACGTGGCCGAGGACATCAAGATCCGCAAGCTGCTGCAGACGAACCTCGACCGTGCCGGCGTGAGCCGCATCGAGATCGAGCGCACGCGTGACCGCGTCCGCGTCGACATCCACACGGCCCGCCCGGGCATCGTGATCGGTCGTCGTGGCGCGGAGGCCGAGCGCATCCGCGGCGAGCTCGAGAAGCTCACCGGCAAGCAGATCCAGCTGAACATCCTCGAGGTGAAGAACCCCGAGGCCGACGCTCAGCTCGTCGCCCAGGGCGTCGCCGAGCAGCTCAGCGCCCGCGTGGCCTTCCGCCGCGCGATGCGCAAGGGCCTGCAGGGCGCCCAGCGCGCCGGCGCCAAGGGCGTCCGGATCCAGGTCTCGGGCCGCCTCGGCGGTGCGGAGATGAGCCGTTCGGAGTTCTACCGCGAGGGTCGTGTGCCGCTGCACACGCTGCGCGCGAACATCGACTACGGCTTCTACGAGGCCAAGACCACCTTCGGCCGCATCGGCGTGAAGGTCTGGATCTACAAGGGCGACCTCACCAACAAGGAACTCGCGCGCGAGCAGGCCAACATGAAGCCGGCCCGCGACCGCGATCGTGGCGGCCGCCGTGGCCCGCGTCGTGACGACGCGCAGGCGCCGGTCGCGGAAGGAGCTTCGGCGTAATGCTCATCCCCCGCAAGGTCAAGTACCGCAAGCAGCACCACCCCAAGCGGGATGGCGCGGCGACGGGTGGCACCAAGGTCTCCTTCGGTGAGTTCGGCATCCAGGCCCTCACGCCCGCGTACGTGACGAACCGTCAGATCGAGTCCGCTCGTATCGCCATGACGCGTCACATCAAGCGCGGCGGCAAGGTGTGGATCAACATCTACCCCGACCGTCCGCTCACGAAGAAGCCCGCCGAGACCCGCATGGGTTCGGGTAAGGGCTCGCCGGAGTGGTGGGTCGCCAACGTCAAGCCGGGTCGCGTCCTCTTCGAGGTCGCCGGCGTCAACGAGCAGCTCGCTCGTGAGGCCCTGACCCGTGCCATTCACAAGCTGCCTCTCAAGGCACGCATCATCAAGCGCGAGGAGGGCGACGCGTAATGGCGATCGGCACCAAGGAGCTCGCCACGAGCGAGCTCGACACGTTCGAGGACCAGCGCCTCGTCGAGGAGCTGCGCAAGGCCAAGGAGGAGCTGTTCAACCTGCGCTTCCAGTCGGCCACCGGCCAGCTCGAGAGCCACGGCCGCATCCGCGCCGTCAAGCGCGACATCGCGCGGCTCTACACCGTCATCCGTGAGCGCGAGCTCGGCATCCGTGCCACGCCCGCTCCGGCCGAGGTGAAGGCCAAGAAGAGTAAGGCGAAGAAGTCGGACGAGACTTCGGTCGCCGAGGGAGAGGCTGAGTGATGGCCACCGAGAAGAAGGTCGGCGAGCACGCCGAGCACGACGTCCGCGACGCGGACGCCCGTGGCTACCGCAAGTCGGTCCGCGGCTACGTCGTGAGCGACAAGATGGACAAGACGATCGTCGTCGAGGTCGAGGACCGCGTTAAGCACCCCCTCTACGGCAAGGTCATCCGTCGCACCAAGAAGCTCAAGGCGCACGACGAGCAGAACACCGCCGGCATCGGCGACCTCGTGCTCATCAACGAGACCCGTCCGCTGAGCGCGACCAAGCGCTGGCGCCTGGTTGAGATTCTGGAGAAGGCCAAGTGATTCAGACCGAGTCCCGCCTCAAGGTCGCCGACAACACCGGCGCGAAGGAGCTGCTCACGATCCGCGTCCTCGGTGGTTCGAACCGCCGTTACGCCGGCGTGGGCGACACCATCGTCGCGACGGTCAAGGACGCGATCCCGGGCGGCAACGTCAAGAAGGGCGACGTCGTCAAGGCGGTCGTCGTCCGCACCGTGAAGCAGACGCGCCGCGCTGACGGCTCGTACATCAAGTTCGACGAGAACGCCGCCGTGATCCTGAAGAACGACGGGGAGCCCCGCGGCACCCGCATCTTCGGCCCGGTCGGCCGCGAGCTTCGTGACCGCAAGTTCATGAAGATCGTCTCGCTCGCCCCGGAGGTGCTGTAAGCAATGGCGAAGATCAAGAAGGGCGACCTCGTCCAGGTCATCACCGGCGCCAAGCAGGACCGCGGCGGCGACCGCGGCAAGCAGGGCAAGGTGCTCGAGGTCGTGGACGGCGGCCAGCGCGTCGTCGTCGAGGGCGTCAACTACATCACGAAGCACAACCGGATCGGCCAGACCCAGCGCGGCACGAAGACCGGTGGCATCGAGACGTACGAGGCCCCCATCCACATTTCCAACGTCGCGCTCGTCGACCCCGAGACGAAGAAGCCGACCCGCGTCGGCTTCCGCGTCGAGGAGCAGGTCAAGGACGGCGTCAAGAAGACTGTTCGCGTTCGCTACGCGAAGAAGTCGGGTAAGGACATCTGACAGTGAGCACCATTGACGCGCAGGCTGGCAAAATCCAGCCGCGCCTGAAGCAGGTCTACCGCGACCAGATCCGCCAGAAGCTGCAGGACGAGTTCGGCTACGAGAACGTCATGCAGATCCCTGGCCTGGTCAAGGTCGTCGTCAACACGGGTGTCGGCGAGGCAGCTCGCGACTCCAAGGTCATCGAGGGTGCGGTCGCCGACCTCACCGCGATCACCGGTCAGAAGCCCGTCGTCACCAAGGCGAAGAAGTCGATCGCGCAGTTCAAGCTGCGCGAGGGCCAGCCCATCGGCGCCCACGTCACGCTCCGTGGCGACCGCGCCTGGGAGTTCCTGGACCGCCTGATCTCGCTCGCCCTGCCCCGCATCCGCGACTTCCGCGGTCTGTCGGGCAAGCAGTTCGACGGCAACGGCAACTACACCTTCGGTCTCCAGGAGCAGTCCGTGTTCCACGAGATCGACCAGGACAAGATCGACCGCGTGCGCGGCTTCGACATCACGGTGGTCACCACCGCGAAGTCGGACGACGAGGGCCGGGCGCTCCTGCGCCACCTCGGCTTCCCGTTCCGCGCCGACGACCAGCAGGCCTGAGACATCTCTCAGGTCGGTCTGCGGTAAGATCGAGCGTTTGTGTTCCGCCGCCGGTCGGGATCTTCTCGGCCGGCGGCGGAGCCGCGCGAAGCACAACTGAATACGGATCGATCATCGAAGGTCGTCTGTCGTGGACCGGCAGCCGAAACCTCATGAACAAAGGACACGTCATATGACGATGACAGACCCGGTCGCAGACATGCTGACCCGTCTGCGCAACGCGAACTCGGCGCACCACGACACCGTGTCGCTGCCGTCGAGCAAGCTGAAGACGCACATCGCGGAGATCCTCAAGCAGGAGGGTTACATCGCGGCGTGGGAGGAGACCGACGCGCGCGTCGGCAAGACCCTCACGATGACCCTCAAGTACGGCCCGAACCGCGAGCGGTCGATCGCCGGCATCAAGCGCGTCTCGAAGCCCGGCCTCCGCGTGTACGCGAAGTCGACCGAGCTGCCCCGCGTGCTCGGCGGACTCGGCGTCGCCATCCTGTCCACCTCCTCCGGTCTTCTCACCGACCGTCAGGCTGAGCAGAAGGGCGTGGGCGGAGAAGTTCTCGCCTACGTGTGGTGATCCCTCATGTCGCGTATCGGACGTCTTCCCATTGACATCCCCGCCGGCGTCACCGTGACGGTCGACGGGCAGCAGGTTGCCGTGAAGGGCCCCAAGGGCGAGCTCGCGCTCACCGTGGCCAAGCCCATCGAGGTCAAGGTCGAGGAGAACCAGGTTCTCGTCACCCGCCCCGACGACGAGCGCGCCTCGCGCTCGCTGCACGGTCTCACGCGCACCCTGATCAACAACAACATCATCGGCGTGACCCAGGGCTACACCAAGGGCCTCGAGGTCGTCGGCACCGGTTACCGCGTCGCGCAGAAGGGCTCGGCCGTCGAGTTCGCTCTGGGCTTCTCGCACCCCGTGACCGTCGAGCCGCCGGCCGGCATCACGTTCACCGTCGAGGGCAACAACAAGCTCACGGTGAGCGGCATCGACAAGCAGGCCGTCGGTGAGACCGCCGCCAACATCCGCAAGATCCGCAAGCCCGAGCCGTACAAGGGCAAGGGTGTGCGCTACGCCGGCGAGGTCGTGCGTCGCAAGGCCGGAAAGGCTGGTAAGTAATCATGGCTGTGAAGTCGAAGTCGGCCGCGCGTACGCGCCGTCACGTTCGCCTCCGCAAGAAGGTCGTCGGCACCGAGGCCCGTCCTCGTCTCGTCGTGACCCGTTCGGCGCGCCACGTCTTCGTGCAGCTCGTCGACGATAGCAAGGGCCACACCGTGGCCTCCGCCTCGACACTCGAGACCGACCTGCGCGGCTTCGAGGGCGACAAGACCGCCAAGGCCCGCAAGGTCGGCGAGCTGCTCGCTGAGCGCGCCAAGGCCGCCGGGTTCACCGACGTGGTGTTCGACCGTGGTGGCAACCGCTACGCCGGTCGTGTCGCCGCGATCGCCGAGGGCGCCCGCGAAGGGGGGCTGAACCTGTGAGTGACAACAAGGAGACCGAAGTGACCACCGAGGCCCCCGAGGCCGGCGCCGAGCAGGCGCAGACCGAGCAGCGCACCGAGCGCGGCGACCGCCGCGGCGGACGCGGTGAGCGCGGCCAGGGCCGTGGCGGCCGTGACCGCAACGACCGTGGCGCCGACAGCCAGTTCCTGGAGCGCGTCGTCACGATCAACCGCGTGTCGAAGGTCGTGAAGGGTGGTCGTCGCTTCAGCTTCACCGCTCTCGTGGTCGTCGGCGACGGCAACGGCGTGGTCGGTGTCGGCTACGGCAAGGCCCGCGAGGTGCCCCTGGCGATCTCGAAGGGCGTCGAGGACGCGAAGCGCAACTTCTTCCGCGTGCCCCGCGCCGGCGCCACCATCCCGCACCCCGTGCAGGGTGAGGCCGCGGCCGGTGTCGTCATGCTCCGCCCGGCGTCCGCGGGTACCGGTGTCATCGCCGGTGGCCCCGTGCGCGCCGTGCTCGAGTGCGCCGGCATCCACGACGTGCTGTCGAAGTCGCTCGGCTCGTCGAACACGATCAACATCGTGCACGCGACGGTGGAGGCCCTGAAGCAGCTCGAGGAGCCCCGTGCGGTCGCCGCGCGTCGTGGCCTCGAGTTCGACCAGGTCGCCCCCGCGCGTCTGGTCCGTGCGGAGGCCGAGGCCGCCGCTGCTGCGAAGGCAGGTGTCTGATGGCTGCTCGTCTGAAGGTGACGCAGACCAAGTCCAAGGTGAGCGAGAAGCAGAACCAGCGTGACACGCTGCGCAGCCTCGGCCTGAAGCGGATCGGCGACTCGGTCGTCCGTCCGGACGACGCGCAGACGCGCGGTTACGTCAAGGCCGTCGCTCACCTCGTGAAGGTTGAGGAGATCGACTGATGGCTGAGAAGAAGGCCGCGGCCGACAAGGCCGAGAAGAACACCGCCGCCGAGGCCAAGCGCCCCGGCGTGCTGAAGGTCCACCACCTCCGTCCGGTCCCGGGCGCCAACACCGCGAAGACCCGTGTCGGTCGCGGTGAGGGCTCGAAGGGCAAGACGGCCGGTCGAGGCACCAAGGGCACCAAGGCGCGCTACAGCGTCCGCCCCGGCTTCGAGGGTGGCCAGATGCCGCTGCACATGCGCACCCCGAAGCTGCGCGGGTTCAAGAACCCGTTCCGCGTCGAGTACCAGGTCGTGAACCTGGACAAGCTCGCGGAGCTCTACCCGCAGGGTGGCGACGTGACCGTCGCCGACCTGGTGGCCAAGGGCGCGGTCCGCAAGAACGAGAAGGTCAAGGTTCTCGGTGGCGGCGACATCGCCGTGGCCCTGAACGTGACCGTCGACAAGGTCTCCGGCTCGGCTGAGCAGAAGATCGTCGCGGCCGGCGGCAGCGTCAAGTAACCCACGTCAAGGGGCCGGAAGCGATCGCTTCCGGCCCCTTGCGTTAGCCTGGAGGCCGGTCCCGCCCTCGCGGGCCCGTCTCATTCCCCGGGAGGCACGTCCTTGTTCAGCGCCATCGCGCGGATCTTCCGCACGCCGGATCTGCGGCGGAAGATCGGATTCACCCTCGCGATCATCGCGATCTACCGCTTCGGCGCGCACGTGCCGGCTCCGTTCGTGAACTTCCCGAACGTCCAGAGCTGCATCGACCAGACGTCGGGCACTGACGGACTGCTCTCGCTCGTCAACCTCTTCTCCGGCGGCGCGCTGCTGCAGCTGTCGATCTTCGCGCTCGGCGTCATGCCGTACATCACGGCGACGATCATCACGCAGCTGCTCCGCGTCGTGATCCCGCACTTCGAGACCCTCTACAAGGAGGGCCAGTCGGGCCAGGCGAAGCTGACGCAGTACACGCGCTACCTCACGATCGCGCTCGCGCTGCTGCAGTCGACCACCCTCGTGACCGTCGCCCGCACCGGCCAGCTGTTCGGCGTGACGGGCATCCCGGAGTGCACGCAGCTGCTCGTCAACGACGTGTGGTGGGCCCAGCTGCTCATGATCATCACGATGACCGCCGGCACCGGCCTCATCATGTGGTTCGCCGAGCTCGTCACCGAGCGCGGCATCGGCAACGGCATGTCGCTGCTGATCTTCACGTCGATCGCCGCGACCTTCCCCGCCGCCATGGGCGCCATCTGGCAGGCCCGCGGCTTCGAGATCTTCCTGCTCGTGATGGCGGTCGGCGTGCTCGTCGTGGCGCTCGTCGTGTTCGTCGAGCAGTCGCAGCGCCGCATCCCGGTCCAGTACGCGAAGCGGATGGTGGGCCGCCGCACGTACGGCGGAACCAACACCTACATCCCGATCAAGGTCAACATGGCCGGCGTCGTGCCCGTCATCTTCGCCTCGTCGCTGCTGTACATCCCGGCGCTCATCGCGCAGTTCAACACCCCGGCCGACGGCACCCTGCCCCCGGAGTGGGTGACGTGGATCTCCACGTACCTGACCACGGGCGACCACCCGCTGTACATGGCCCTCTACTTCCTGATGATCATCGGCTTCACGTACTTCTACGTGGCCATCACGTTCAACCCGGTCGACGTCGCCGACAACATGAAGAAGTACGGCGGCTTCATCCCCGGCATCCGCGCGGGACGTCCCACCGCGGAGTACCTCGACTACGTGCTCACGCGCATCACGCTGCCCGGCTCGATCTACCTCGGTCTCATCGCCCTGATCCCGCTGATCGCGCTCGCGACCGTGGGCGCCAACCAGAACTTCCCGTTCGGCGGCGCCTCGATCCTGATCATCGTCGGCGTGGGCCTCGAGACCGTCAAGCAGATCGACGCGCAGCTGCAGCAGCGCCACTACGAAGGGCTCCTCCGATGACCTCCACCCGTCTCCTGATCGTCGGACCCCAGGGCTCGGGCAAGGGCACGCAGGGCGTGCGGATCGCCGAGGCGTACGGCATCCCCGAGATCTCGACCGGCGACATCTTCCGCGCCAACATCAAGGAGGGCACGGAGCTCGGCCTGAAGGTCAAGGCGATCACCGACGCCGGCGACCTCGTGTCGGACGAGCTGACCGGCGAGATCGTGCGCGACCGCCTGTCGCAGCCCGACGCGGCCGACGGCTTCCTGCTCGACGGCTACCCCCGCAACATCGCGCAGCTGCACCACCTCGACGAGTTCCTCGCCGAGCGGGGCGAGTCGCTCGACGCCGTGATCGAGCTCGCGGTCCCGCGCGAGGAGAGCCTCAAGCGGATCGCGCTGCGGGCCGGGGAGCAGGGCCGCTCGGACGACACCGAGGAGGCCATCGCGCACCGCCTCGACATCTACGAGCGCCAGACCGCGCCGCTCCTCGCGGTGTACGGCGAGCGCGGCATCGTCGAGACGATCGACGGCGTCGGCAGCCTCGACGAGATCACCGAGCGGATCCTCGCGGCGCTCGAGGCGCGCGGCCTCGTGCGCACGGCCGCGGTCTGACCTGCGCCGTCCTCCCGCACGTGTTCCGCAAGTCGATCTACAAGACCCCCGCGCAGCTGCGCGCGATGGTCGAGCCCGGCCTCATCACGGCCGCCGCGCTCGAGGCCGTGCGCCCGCTGATCCGCCCCGGCGCGACCACGCTCGAGCTCGACGCCGCGGCGAACCGCGTGATCACCGAGCGCGGCGCGCGCTCCAACTTCCAGCTGGTGCGCGGCTACCGGCACACGATCTGCGCCTCGGTCAACCAGGCCGTCGTGCACGGCATCCCGACGGATGTGCCGCTGCAGCCGGGTGACATCGTGTCGATCGACTGCGGGGCCGAGACTTCGGACGGCTGGAACGGCGACTCGGCGATCACCGTCGTGATCCCGGACCCCGAGCGTCCCGACGTGGTCGCGCGGCGCGAGGAGCTGTCGCGTGTGACCGAGGGGTCGATGTGGGCCGGCATCGCCGCGCTCGCGTCGGCGAAGCGCCTCGGCGAGGTCAGCGCCGCGATCCAGGACTACATCGAGGCGAACCCGCTGTCGCACTCGGGGGAGCCCGCGGGGATCCTGCGCGAGTACGTCGGCCACGGCATCGGCAGGAAGATGCACGAGGCGCCGTCGATCTTCAACTACCGGACGTCGGACCCGGGGGCCGAGATCAAGCCCGGGCTGGCGGTGTGCATCGAGCCGATGATGACCTCCGGATCGGACGAGACGTTCGTGGAGGACGACGACTGGACCGTCTCGACGGTCGACGGCTCGGACGGCTCCCACTGGGAGCACAGCGTCGCCGTGCACGATGGAGGCATCTGGGTGCTCACGGCACCCGACGGCGGTGCGGCCGGCCTCGCGCCGTTCGGCGTCGTGCCGGTTCCGATCGGTCGTTGAGCGGAGCGAAGCGGAGTCGAAACGCTCCCAGCCTCGCCAGGACATGAAGGAGATCCGATGACCACGAAGCGGACCAACTGGCTCGCGATCTGGATCTCGGCGGCCGTGGTCGTGCTGCTCGTGGCCGTCGGCGGCATCGCGGTCTGGATGAGCAACCAGGCGACGGCCCCCGCCGAGTCGCCCGGCTCCGCCGTGGTCGACACGCGGACGGGCGCGATCTCCATCGGCGAGGGCGACGACGTCCTGGACGAGTACGTCGACTTCATGTGCCCGATCTGCGGCGACTTCAACGACATCTACGGCGAGACCGTGCGCGACCTCGTCGCGGCGGGGGAACTCACGCTCAACCTGCATCCGATCTCGATCCTCGACCGCTATTCGCAGGGCACCGAGTACTCCACGCGCGCGGCGGCCGCGACGTACTGCGTCGCCGACGCGAACCCGGATGCCGTGTACCCGTTCTTCGAGTCGCTCTACGCGAACCAGCCCGCCGAGGGCTCGACCGGTCTCACGGACGAGCAGCTCATCGGCTACGCGGCCGATGCCGGTGCGGGCGATGCGGAGTCGTGCATCGCCGACGGCGAGTACCGCGACTACGTGACGCAGATCACGGAGGAGACGCCGGTGCAGCCGGGCGCGCAGGGGATCGGCACGCCCACCGTGCTCCTGAACGGCGAGTTCGTCGCCCTCACGGGCGACCCGGAGGCCGACATCGCCTCCCGGGTGCGCTGAGCGCGGTGCGGCCTACCACCGCGCGACACGCCGAGGTTGCCGACACGCCCGGCGTCGCCTAACATAGATCTTTGGTGCCTTGCGCCTGTTTCGGCGTGTCGCCGCGACCGCATCTCCGGCACCGAATCCACCCACCGCAGACCGACCGGTCTGCACAAGCAAAGCGAGTCTATGGCGAAGAAAGACGGTGTCATCGAGATCGAGGGTGTGATCACCGAGGCTCTGCCCAACGCGATGTTCCGCGTCGAGCTGACCAACGGTCACAAGGTCCTCGCCACGATCTCCGGGAAGATGCGGCAGAACTACATCCGGATCATCCCCGAGGACCGCGTGGTCGTGGAGCTCAGCCCCTACGACCTCACGCGCGGCCGCATCGTCTATCGCTACCGCTAGGCCGGTCGAGAAGTAACGGCCGTGCCCGAGAGGGCGCGGTACGAAGACAGCGAAAGAAGAATCATGAAGGTCAACCCCAGCGTCAAGCCGATCTGCGACCACTGCAAGGTGATCCGTCGCCACGGCCGCGTCATGGTCATCTGCAAGAGCAACCCGCGCCACAAGCAGCGCCAGGGCTGATGCGGGCCCCTCGGGGCCCCGTCTCTCGCAGCACACAACTCAACATCGACCCCTCGCCGAGGGTGGCGTCGAGCCGTTTCGACTCGCTTCGCTCGCTCAACGACCGAGGACATCACTAGGCAGGATCAGAACCCGCGACAGCGGGGGACACCTCGGGGCGGAGGCCCGGGCACCGATCCTGCTCCACACCTCCAACAACACTCAGGAGAAAGTCGCATGGCACGTCTTGCCGGCGTCGACATCCCGCGCGACAAGCGCGTGGTGATCGCCCTCACGTACATCTACGGCGTTGGACGCACTCGTTCGAACGAGATCCTCGCCGCCACTGGCATCAGCCCCGACATCCGCGTCAAGGACCTGAACGACGACCAGCTCGTCGCGCTCCGTGACTACATCGAGGGCAACTACAAGGTCGAGGGTGATCTGCGCCGCGAGGTCGCCGCCGACATCCGTCGCAAGGTCGAGATCGGCTCGTACGAGGGTCTCCGCCACCGCCGCGGCCTCCCGGTCCGCGGTCAGCGCACCAAGACCAACGCGCGCACGCGCAAGGGTCCGAAGCGCACCGTCGCCGGCAAGAAGAAGGCCCGCTAAGCGCGGTTCGGTTTAGGAGAACAACATGGCTGCACCCAAGACCGCTGCGCGCAAGCCGCGCCGCAAGGAGAAGAAGAACATCGCCGTGGGCCAGGCCCACATCAAGTCGACGTTCAACAACACGATCGTCTCGATCACGGACCCGTCCGGCGCCGTCATCAGCTGGACCTCGGCCGGTGGCGTGGGCTTCAAGGGCTCGCGCAAGTCGACGCCGTACGCGGCCGGCATGGCGGCCGAGTCGGCCGCCCGCCAGGCCCAGGAGCACGGCGTCAAGAAGGTCGACGTCTTCGTGAAGGGCCCGGGCTCGGGCCGCGAGACCGCGATCCGCTCGCTGCAGGCCGCTGGTCTCGAGGTCGGTTCGATCCAGGACGTGACGCCGCAGGCGCACAACGGCTGCCGCCCGCCCAAGCGCCGCCGCGTCTGACGTGATCCCCGCCGGGGAGCCAGGCTCTCGCAGCCCTGGCCCCCCGGCGTCTCGTCGTCCCACGGCCGCGCGTCCCTGAGACACGGCGCGTCCGTCCGAGAACAACTCAAGACCTCATCCACGCAAGTGTCATATAGCGGGCACTTGATCGAAAGGAACAACCAGTGCTCATTGCACAGCGTCCCACCCTCACCGAGGAGAAGATCTCGGAGTTCCGCAGCCGGTTCGTCGTCGAGCCCCTCGAGCCCGGCTTCGGCTACACCATCGGGAACGCGCTCCGTCGCAGCCTCCTCTCGTCGATCCCCGGCGCGGCGGTGACCAGCATCCGCATCGACGGCGTGCTGCACGAGTTCAGCACCATTCCGGGCGTCAAGGAGGATGTCACCGAGATCATCCTCAACATCAAGCAGCTCGTGGTGTCGAGCGAGCGCGACGAGCCCATCACGGCTTACCTGCGCAAGACCGGCGCCGGCGAGGTCACGGCCGCCGACATCTCGGCCCCGGCCGGTGTCGAGGTGCACAACCCCGAGCTGGTCATCGCGACGCTCAACGACACCGCCAAGTTCGAGCTCGAGCTCACGATCGAGCGCGGCCGCGGCTACGTGTCGGCCGTGCAGAACCGCAACGAGTACGCCGAGGCCGGCCAGATCCCGGTCGACTCGATCTACTCGCCGGTGCTCAAGGTCAGCTACCGCGTGGAGGCCACGCGCGCCGGTGAGCGCACCGACTTCGACAAGCTCGTCCTGGACGTCGAGACCAAGCCGTCGCTCGCCCCGCGCGACGCCGTCGCGTCGGCCGGCCGCACGCTGGTCGAGCTGTTCGGCCTGGCCCGCGAGCTGAACGTCGAGGCCGAGGGCATCGAGATCGGCCCGGCGCCGGTCGAGACCGTCCTCTCGAACGAGCTGTCGATGCCGATCGAGGACCTCGACCTGTCGGTCCGCTCGTACAACTGCCTCAAGCGCGAGGGGATCAACACGGTCAGCGAGCTCGTCGCCCTCTCGGAGACGCAGCTCATGAACATCCGCAACTTCGGACAGAAGTCGGTGGACGAGGTGCGCGACAAGCTCACCTCGCTCGGCCTGTCGCTCAAGGACTCGGTGCCCGGCTTCGACGGCACCGGCTTCTACGGCGGCTACGACGACGAGTCGCTCTGATCCGTTTCGACTTCTTTCCGACAACTGGAGTAACAAGAAATGCCTAAGCCCACGAAGGGTCCCCGCCTCGGAGGCGGCCCCGCCCACGAGCGTCTGCTTCTCGCGAACCTCGCGGCGGCTCTGTTCACGCACAAGTCGATCAAGACGACCGAGACCAAGGCCAAGCGCCTGCGTCCGCTCGCCGAGCGCCTGATCACGTTCGCGAAGCGCGGCGACCTGCACGCGCGTCGTCGCGTGCTCTCGGTGATCGGCGACAAGGAGGTCGTGCACACGCTGTTCGCCGAGATCGCGCCGCTCGTCGCGGAGCGTGAGGGCGGCTACACCCGCATCACCAAGGTCGGCAACCGCAAGGGCGACAACGCCCCCATGGCCGTGATCGAGCTCGTCCTCGAGCCCGTCTCGCCGAAGGTCAAGAAGGCCGCGCCGGCCGCCGAGAAGGCGCCGGTCGCCGAGGAGACCCCGGCCGAGGAGGCCCCCGCCGAGGACACGACCGAGGTCGTGGAGGAGGCTCCCGCCGAGGAGACCACCGAGGCCGCTGCCGAGGAGACCGCCGAGGCCCCCGCGGAGGAGACCAAGTAAGTCCCGCCCGCATCGCACGAAGGGTCCTGCCGTCCGGCAGGGCCCTTCGTCGTTCCCGGGCGAGTGGGGAGGCGCGGCGCCGTGTCGACTCCTCGCTGGCGCTCGTCGCTCAACGACCACGAATCGGCGTCCCCCCCCGTGGTCGTTGAGCGAGCGAAGCGAGTCGAAACGTCGTCGAGCCTCCCGACGGCATCGACCCGGATTAGGCTCGAAGGGTGACCGAGCCCCGCATGAACGTCGAGTCCTTCAACCTGGACCACCGCGCCGTCGCCGCGCCCTACCTGCGCGTCGCCGACCGCAAGGTGCTGCCGCACGGCGACGTGATCGTGAAGTACGACGTGCGCTTCGCGCAGCCGAACATCGCGCACCTCGAGATGCCGGCCATCCACTCGCTCGAGCACCTGTTCGCGGAGAAGAGCCGCAACCACTCCGACCGCGTGATCGACTTCTCGCCCATGGGCTGCCAGACGGGCTTCTACCTGATCCTGCAGGGCGACCACACGTTCGAGCAGGTGGAGGAGCTCGTGGCCGCGACGCTGCAGGACATCCTCGACGCCGACGAGGTGCCCGCCGCCAACGAGGTGCAGTGCGGCTGGGGCGCGAACCACACGCTCGAGGGCGCGCAGCAGGCCGCGCGCGCGTTCCTGGCCGAGCGCGGCCAGTGGGCCCAGGTCTTCGCGGGCGAGAGCCGGTGAGCGCCGGATCCGTCGCGGTCGTGCTGGTCGCGATGGAGGAGGAGGCCGCGCCCTTCCTCGAGCAAGCGGGCGAGGTCAGCGAGCCCGTGGTCATCGGCCGAGCGGAGCACCGCGGCATCGTCGTCGACGGGCGCACGCACGTGCTCGTCCGCACCGGCATCGGCATGGTCAACGCGGCCGACGCCGCGGCGGGCGCGATCGCCCGCTACGGCCGTGACGTGCACCTCGTGAGCGCCGGATCGGCCGGCGGGCTCGCGAAGGGCGTCCAGGTCGGTGACGTCGTGGTGAGCGATTCGCTCGTGAACGTCGGCGCCGACGCGCGCGCCTTCGGGTACGCGCTGGGGCAGGTCCCGGGCATGCCCGTCACCTACGACGGCGACGCGGAGCTGCGGCAGGCCCTCCTGGGCGCGGCCGGCGACCTGACCGTGCGGGAGGGGGCGATCGGCTCGGGCGAGCGGTTCGTGACCGCAGAGCTCGCCGAGGAGCTGCGCCGCGACTTCCCGCACCTGCTCGCGGTCGACATGGAGTCGGCGGCGATCGCGCAGGTCGCGCACAACCACGGCGTCCGCTTCGTCTCGGTGCGCGCGGTCTCCGACCTGTGCGCGCCGGACGGCACGGAGTTCCTGACGCACATTGACGGCGCCGCCGAGCGCTCGGCGCGCGTCGTGCTGGGCGCGCTCGCGGCGCTCTGACGCGAGCCGGTGCCGCATAGGCTGGAGCCGTGCCCCGCATCCGCCTCGACATCGCCTACGACGGCACGCACTTCCGGGGCTGGGCCCGCCAGCCGGGCCTGCGCACCGTGCAGGGAGTGCTCGAAGGGGCTCTGGAGCGCATCATCGGGTCGCCGGTTCCGCTGACCGTGGCGGGGCGCACCGACGCGGGAGTGCACGCCAGCGGCCAGGTCGCCCACGCCGACCTGGACGACGCGCAGTGGGCGCGCGCCACGCAGCGCCGGCGCGACAGCGTGCGCCACGAGGACCCGGTCGCTCCGCTCGCCCGCCGCCTGACCGGCGTGCTGGGCCAATACGCCGACGTGGCCGTCCTCCGCACGTCGAGTGCGCTCGAGGGGTTCGACGCGCGCTTCTCGGCGGTCTGGCGGCGATACGAGTACCGGGTGGCCGACGCCATCACGGGGTACGACCCGCTCGAGCGGCACCGCACGACGACCGTGCGGGCCGAGCTGGACGTCGAGGCGATGGACGCCGCGGCCCGCAGCCTGATCGGGCTCCACGACTTCGCCGCCTACTGCAAGCCGCGGCCGGAGTCGACCACGATCCGCACGCTGCTCGACTACGAGTGGCGGCGGGACGACCTCGGTGTGCTGGTGGCCCATGTGCGGGCCGACGCGTTCTGCCACTCGATGGTGCGCGCCCTCGTGGGCGCATGCGTCGCGGCAGGCGAAGGCAAGCTGCTGCCCGAGCACCTCGTGGCGATCCGGGACGCGCGCCTGCGCACCAGCGAGTTCAAGGTGCTGGCGGCGCGGGGCCTCACACTGACCGAGGTCGGCTACCCGGCCGACGACCTGCTCGCCTCTCGCGCGGAGCAGACCCGGCGTCGGAGGGACGACGAATAACCTCGTCAACCCCAGGGGGCGCGCAGACCGCCGAGCGTAGGGTGGAGCCGACATGAGGGTGATCTCGTACAACCTGCGCAAGCACGCCGCGGCCCACGAGCTCGAGGAGCTGGTGGACCGATGGGAGGCGGACGTCCTGTGCCTGCAGGAGGCCGACACCGCCCACCTGCCCTCGCACCTCGCGGGGCTGACTCTCGCCCGCGCGACGGCCAAGAACCGCCTGGGCCTGGCGCTCTACTACCGCGAGAACATGTTCCAGCTGCGAGACGTCGTGAGCCTGTCGCTCAAGAAGTCGCTGCACGACATCCTGCTCCGCCCGGCGCACGAGCGCGTTCTCGCCGCGCGCCTGCGCGACATCGACGCGGGGCGGGACGTGGTGATCGCGTCCTTCCACGCCGCGCCGCTGACGGCGCTGAACTCGCTGCGCCGCCACCAGATCCGCACCGCGTTGACCGAGCTGAGCAAGCTGGGGGACGGGCTGCCCGTGCTGATGGTCGGCGACTACAACTACCCGGTCTTCAAGGAGCGACTCGGCGAGCACATCCGCGGTCACGGGCACGACCTCACGCTGAGCGACGCGCGCACCTACACGCGGTACCGCTTCTTCAAGGGGCACTACGACTTCGCGACATCGATCGGCCTCGACGTCGGCAAGGTCACCACGCTGCCGCAGGGCGCGTCGGATCACCTGCCGATCCTGGTCACCGCGACCTACCGGCGCTGACGGGCTCAGCCGAAGAGCGAGCCGAGTGCGTCGCCGATCAGGCCGTCGTCGGAGGCCGGCTCGTCGGCGGGCTCGGTGGGCCCGGGACTCGGGGTGGGGCGCTGCGCGGAGCGCGTGATCTGCGGACGGGGCTCGCTCGTGGCGCTCGGGTTGGGCTCGGAGACGCCGCCATCCGATGTCGACGGTGCGGAGGTGCTCGGGCTGGGAGCGGGCTGCATCATGACCGCCGTGCTCTCTCCGGCGGGGGCCGCGGGCTGCTCGACCGGTGCCGTATCCACGGCGGTCACGCTCGGAGCCGACACGTCGCGTAGAGCGGCCTGCGTCGGGGAGGGACTCGGGGCCGCGCTGGGACGCGGGCTCGCCGTGGGGAGCAGACCGGGATCGGCCGGGGATCCGGTGACGGTCGCCGAGGGCGCCGTGCCCGCGCCCGGCGTCGGGACCGCGTGGGTGGCGGTCGGCCCCTGAACCGAGCCGAGCGCCAGCGCCCCCGCGCCGCAGCCGCCGAGGATCAGCAGGGCGATCGCGCCGCCGATGATCGGGCCCCGGGCTCGACGCGGCGACGGCACGGGGTCCGGCTCGGCCTGCGGCAGCACGGTGTCCTCGTGGCGTCCGTAGCGGGGCAGGGGAGCGGTCGGGGTGCTGTGCGAGCCGGCTCCCGGGTCCCGGCGAGCCTGCCCTCGGCGCATCGGCCCGGGATTGGCGCGTGCGATGTCGCTCGGCGTTGTGGCATCCGCGAACTGCATCGCGAACGAGGCGTCCGTCGTCGGCCGCGCCTTCGGGGCCGGGTCGGTGGGCTGGTCGTGATCGTGGTCGGCGAAGAGCTCTTCGAGTCCGCTCATCCTGTCATCACCTCTCCGTCATCCCCCGCCGAGGGACCCTACCGGGTCAGCCTGAGGGGGCGCGTAAGGCGTGGTCACCTTCGTCTGCTATCGGTGCTCGCGCGCGAGGGAGGCGACCGTGACCGATCAGCTCTGCCAGTCGGATCCGCCGAGTCCGGGCGGCAGGATCACGCCGCCACCGCCGCCGGGCTGCTCGTCGGTCGGCGGTTCGCTGGGCTCGGTGGTCGGCTCGGGCTCGGTCGTGGGCTCCGGCTCCGCGGTGGGCTCCGGCTCGGTCGACGGCTCGGGCTCGGTGGTCGCGGGCGGCGCGATGGGGTTCACCGGCGGCTCGTACGCGGGTGGCTCCTGGGCCAGCTCCTCCTGGCGGATCTGCTCGTCGCGCAGAGCGCCGACCGCCGCGACGAACGCCGCGATCGCGTCGGGCCCGTCGGAGCCCGTGGCGGCAGCGGCGCTGTCGACGGCATCGTGAAGAGCCGTTCCGGCCAGAGGAGCCGCGTCATGGGCGGCGGCCGCGACGTCCGGGAACGTGTCCGTGATCGCCTCCAGCGATGCGAGCGCCGCCTCGGACGCGCCGCTCAGCCCGCGGTCGATCGCCTCGATGGCGGTGTGCGACTCCTCGAAGAGGATGCTCTGCCGATCGACGGCTTCGAGTCCGTCGGCGAGCTGCGCGGGGGTGGCCACCCCCGCGATCTCGAGCTCGAAGCCGTCAGGAAGAGCGATCGCGTCGACAGCCGACGCTTCGCGCCCGAGTGCGGTGGCTGCGTCGCGTGCCGCCGCGACCAGCGCCGGATCCAGCACATCCTCGGCGCCGCGCAGCGCCGTGCCGATGCGGTCGGCGAACCGCGCGGCGGCGCCGGACGCATCGAGCAGGGCGGTGTGAGCCTGCGTGAGCCGTGTGGTCGCCGAGGCGAGCTCGGACTGCGCCCGCTGCAGGGCATCGACACGTGCCTGGTTCTCGGCCGAGGAGGCCAGCTGCGATGCCGCGGCCTCCTGCGCCTGAACCGTCATCGCGGTCACCGCGGCCCCGGTGCCGCCCAGCGCGACGACCAGCGCGCCCGCCAGGATCACGGCGCGCGGCGGGAGCCGTCGGCGCGCGGCGAACGCGGGGACGGTTCGGGGGCGCGCTGACGCGGCGTTCGCGCGCGCGGCCGCGGATCCGTCGGCGACGGGTCCGGCCGACGCTCCGGCGGCCCGATCCGAGCCTCGGTCGGTCGAGGTGAACAGCGAGTCCAGTCGCGCGGTCTCCGGCGCCTGGTCAGGGGCGCGCGCAGGAGCGGCCTGCTTGCGGGGCTGCCCCGCGAAGAGCGCATCCAGCGGAGCGCCCGAAGATGAGGCCTTCTGCTCCCCAGGCGGCCTGGCCGGGCGCTTCTCGCCCTCGAAGAGGGAGTCCAACCCGCTCACGGCGTCAGCCCCAGTTCGCGCCGCCGTCGGCCGAGCGGCCCACGACGTCGCCGGCCCACGCGACGACCGTTCCGTCGCCGCCGGCGGCGAGGGCCACGTCACCCGGGGCGTACTCGGCAGGCAGGCAGGCGCCGGCGGGTGCGACGGCGCCGTCGGCGAGCGCGGCGACCTGCACGCCCGCGCACTGCGCCGCGGACCCGTCGAGCATCACTCGGAAGCCGTCCGCGGCGGCGTGAACGGTCAGGGCCCCCGGCGCGGGGACAGGAGCAGACCACGTGGCGGCGTTGTCGGTCGTGGTGACCACGGTGGCGTCGTCGCACAGGGCGATCGCGGTCGTCTCGTATGCCGAGAGGGCAAGTGCGGTGCAGGGCAGCGGCACGTCGCCCGCAGGGGCGTGCACGGTCGTCGGAGCGCCCGGGTTGAAGTACCAGGAGCCGGCGACGAGATCGGCGGTCTGCTCCCACGCCGCGCCCTCGCTGAAGGACCACATCCCGGTGGGAGCGCACGCCGCGTCGAGCGTGATCGCCTGTCCGATGTCGCCGGACAGCAGTCGCAGCACCTGCGATGCGCCGGCGGCGCTCGTGTCGCCCGCAGCCCAGGTCGCGCCGGCGTCGGTGCTGAACTCGACGGTCGGGGCGTTGCCGCCGCATTCACCGGTCGTCGACCGGATGAGCGTGCCCGTGGTGAGCTGAGTGAGGTGCCGGGTCGGAGCGACGGCTGCCGGGGCCTCAGGCTCGGCGGAGGGCGTGTCAGATGCGCTCGGCTCCGGTTGCGGCGACTCGGTGGCGGTCTTCGAGGGCGACGGGGAGCCAGCCGTGGCCGGGGCTCCATGATGCTGCGTGAGCGCGAGAGCCGAGAGCGCGAGCACGACGACTCCGAGCAGGCCGAGCGCGGCGAACGTCCACACCCGGGGGATGGCGTTCATCCGGTGTCGGAATCTCATGAGCGCCCCAGGTCGGCCGCGCGCCGGAGCAGCGCCACCGTGGTGGCGATCGCGGGGGAGAGGTGCTGTGCGGAGAGCTCGAACACGTCGTCCGACCTGCGGTACGGATCGATCACGTCGTCGCCGTCCTCGGTGGCCGGGGGCGGGACCGTTCCCCGAGAGAACCCGATCTCCTCGACGGCGAGGCGCATCCGCTCGGCTGCGTCGGGCTCATCGCGCACGAGGTCATCGATGGTCTCCGTCGGCACATTCTCGGCGATGCGGGCGAACTCACGGATCGTGAAGGTGTAGCGCGACGCGCGCGGCACCAGCTCGACGATCTGGCGGCGGTGCTCACGCGCCATGCCGAGCACGAGATCCGCCTCGCGGATCATGTCGGCAGTGATCTGACGCGCGCGGTGCGTCTCAGGGGTCAGCACGCCGAGCCCGCGCGCGATGCGCAGCGACTGCGCGGGCATCCCCTCGTCGACCAGGGCGCCGGTGCCCGCGCTGGCGACCGTGACCGGCAGCCCTTCCAAGCCGAGCGCGAGCAGCTGCTCGCCGAGCGGCGAGCGGCACACGTTGCCCGTGCAGACCGTCAGGATCGTGAACGTGCCCATCGCCTCACCTCTTCGCGGTGGCGGTGCTGCGGCGCGCGGCCTTCTCGCCCTCGCGGCGCGACTCGAGCGCGCTGTCGTCGATCGGGCTGTTCTGGCCGTAACCGTACTCGCCGTAGCCGTAGCTGTCGGGGCCCTTGGTCGGCAGCTTCGTCACGACCACGCCGAGAAGCTCGGCGCCCGCCGTCTCGAGCGTGCGGACCGCGGCCTGGAGCGCGGCCTTCTTGGTCTGGCCCGAGGCGGCGACCAGGATGACGCCCTTCGTCTTCTTGCTGACGACGGCGGCGTCGGTGACGAGGAGCAGCGGCGGCGCGTCGATCAGGACGTAGTCGAAGTGCTCGCCGAGCATCTCGAGCAGGCGGTCCATGGCCGTGGAGCCGAGCAGCTCGCTCGGGTTCGGCGGCACCTTGCCCGCGGGCAGCACGTACAGCTGGGTGCGGCCCCAGCGCTGCAGCGCGTCGACGAGCTCGACCTTGCCGATGAGCACGTCGGTCATGCCCACGCCGCCTTCGATGCCCATGTACGTGGCCACCTTCGGCAGGCGCAGGTCGCCGTCGAGAAGTGCCACGCGGGCGCCGGTCTCCGCGAGAGAGATCGCGAGGTTCGCCGTCGTCGTCGACTTGCCCTCGCTGGGGCCGGCGCTCGAGACGACGAACGCGCGGGACCCCTCGCCGACCTGAAGGAACTGCAGGTTCGTGCGGAGCGTGCGGAAGGACTCGGCCCGCGGGTTCCGCGGGTCGGCGTGCACGATGAGCGGGCGCGAGCTCGCCTCGGGGTCGTACGCGATGCCGCCGAGCAGTGGCTTGTCGGTGATCTGCTCGATGTCGTGGAGCGAGTGGACACGCGTGTCGAGCACGGTGCGAAGCACCGCGATCCCGAGCCCGAGCGCGAGCCCCAGGATTCCCGCGAGAGCGAGGTTCACGGGGACGCGCGGGCTGACCGGGGCTCCCGGGGCCATCGCGGGCTGCACCGTCGTTATGCGGATCGGACTGTTCTCTCCTTCGCCTCCAGGCGAATCGAGCTCGTCCTGCGCGACCCGCGTGAAGCTCGCGCCCGTGGCGTTCGCGATGTCGGCCGCGCGCTGCGGGGAATCGGCGCTGGCCGTGATGTCGATCATCACGGTGTTGGCGGCGGATGTCGCCGTGACGTTGCGGGCGAGCTGACCGACGGACACGTCAAGGTCCAGCTCTTCGATGACCGGCTCCAGGACGATCGCGGTGCCGATGACGTCGACGTAACTAGCCACGATCTGACGAGCGAATGTGCTGCCCTGGACAAGGTCGCCGGTCGCGGCGCCCTCGGCCGTGCGGACGGAGACGTAAAGGCGGGTCGACGCCTGATAGGTCGGAGCGGTGAGCAACGAGACTGTCGCGCCCGCGCCGATCCCGACCAGAGTGGTCACCAAGATGAGGATCCAATGCTTGTGCAGGATCCGGATGTAGTCCTGAAGGGTCATGTCATCTCCGGCCGATGGCGTGTTCGCACGATTCTTTCATGCTCTCGGCGAGAGCCGGTTCCGCGCGGACTAGCCATCTGCGAAGTCGATGCGGCGGACAATGCGTGCAGGCACGCCGGCGACGACCGCGCCCGCGGGCACGTCTTTCGTGACGACGGAGCCCGCAGCGATCACGGCGTCATCCCCGATGCGGCAAGGGCCGATGACGGTCGCGTTGCTGCCGATGAAGACGCCGTTTCCGATGGTGATGTCGTGCCCTTCGTCGAGGATCGCCCGCTTGCGCTCCACGCCCCGCTTGGACATGTCGTGCGTGCCCGCAACCAGGCTGACGCCAGGACCGAGCATGCTGTAGCGACCGATCGTGACGATGCCACTAGTGGCGTTGATGTGCGCGTTCCCGATCGTGGCGGTCGGGTCGATCCGGGAGCGCGGCCCGTTGCCGCCCACGATGTAGGGCTGTCGCTCGTATGCGAAGCGCACGAACGATCCGATCGGACCGTCGGCCAGGCGGCGTCGAAGTGCGCCTACGAGGACCTGCCACGACGTCGGCTTCGCCGGGGGCAGTCGGTGCTCCCGGGGTGCCGGCTGATGTCCGTGGGGTCGGGGGCGTAGGAGTGGCACCCGATCATCGTGCCACAGCATGGTCAGCGGACCTCGACCCGCCTGTCGCTTCAGCGCCCATCGCACGATCGATTGCGATACGGAGCTTCTTGAGGAAGTTCTCCTCCGAGAACGTCGCCGCGTGGCGACGGATCGCTTCCGGGTCCCAGCTTCGAGTCCGGCTCGCGAGGATCGCCTCGCCGATCGCTTCGGGAAGAGGCGCGTCGAAGTAGGTTCCGGTCGTCCCCTCGCTGATGGTGTCCAAGAAGCCGCCCCATCGGAGGGCGATGGCCGGCTTCCCGAAGACTCCGGCTTCGATGGGCGTCAGCCCGAAGTCCTCATAGCTGGCCGCCACCACCGCCTCGCAGTGCGCGTACAGCCATCTCATCTCCGAGTCAGTGAGTCCCTTGAGGAACGTGACATTGGCCGATGCGCGGGATCGCAGCCGCTCCTCCTCGGGGCCGGCGCCGACGACGACGAGCCGGTGATCCAATTCGCGGAAGGCGTCCACGACAGCATCCACGTTCTTGTACGGCAGGAGCCTCGAGATGCAGAGATAGAAGGCGCCATCATCGTCGATGGCGCTGGGGCGGCTCTGCTCACCGGATGCATCGTAAGAATGCGGCGCGTGCACCACGGTGGCGTCGATTCCATATGTGTCGCGGATCCGCTGCTGAACCACGGTGGAGATGGCGATGTATGCGTCCGCGCTCCGCGCTTGACGACGGTCCCAGCGCCGCAGCCACGGGCCGAGCACGCCGATCAGCAGGCGCTGAGCCAGTGAGGCGCTGTCCCCCAGGTAGACGTCCTGCTGATAGAGCCACCGGGCAGGCGAGTAGCAGTACACGACCTTCTTGCCGGTCGTCCGGAATCCGTGAGCCCACCCGCTCGAACTGACCACGGTGAGATCTGCGTCGATCACCGTGCGCGAAACGGATCGCGCGAGGAACGGCAGGGCGAAGCGGTGATTACGCCGCAGGAACCCGAAGCGGTTGAGCTGGGTCGTCCGGATGTCCAGGTCGCGGAACTCCGGGTAGGTGCCCGCCGCCTCGTAGAGCGTGGTTTGGATGGGTGCACCCGGGAAGCCCTTGGCGAGCGCGAGCACGACCTTCTCGGCCCCTCCGCGCTGCGTCAGATAGTCGTGCGCGATAACTACAGGCGGTCGGGACATATCTTCAGATCGTAATGTAGCTTCGAGGGCCGCACCGGCGGCGCAGTCGGGAGGCGTAGCTTGCAGGTCGCATGGATCGCGTTGGAATGGCCTCGTGAGGGGCACCACTCCGGCGGCGTGGGGCGGTACCTGCAACGGCTGGCCGAACGCATGCGCGACCTCGTGGACCTCACCGTCATCTGCTTCGACGACGCCATCCCGATGGAGGGCGTGAACTTCGTGCGGCTGCCTGCCCCGAGGGGGCGTTTCGGGAGGTACTACACCTCAGCGATCCGGGCTTCGCGTGTGCTGCGTCGAATGGTCCCCGACGTTGTCCATTCGCACGGAGACGACCTGATGCTCCCCCGAGGCGTCCCGCTGATCCGCACCTTCTATGGGTCTTCGTTGAACGAGGCACGGAGTTCGCGTGGCCTTCGCAAGTACAACCACTATCTGCTCGCTGTGTTGGAACAGCTGTCCGCCCGGCGGGCATTCGTCAAGCTCGGAATCGCGCCGGAATCGCGCGAACTCATGGGATGCGACGCGATCTTTCCGCCGTACTTCGGCGTCGACCGTGCGCCGACGGACCCCGCGCCGGAGCCGATGGTGCTGTTCGTCGGCAGCTACGAGGGGAGGAAGCAGGGGCACGTCGTCCAGTCGGCTGTTGAGGCGCTGAGGCGAGAGGGGCGCGGCATCGAGCTGACGGTGGTCGGACCGCACACGGACGCTTCCTCCTGGGCGCCGTGGGTGGACCACCGGTCGGGCATGTCGGATGCCGAGGTAGCGCAGCTCTACCGTCGAGCATGGGTGCTCGTCTCGCCGTCGGCGTATGAGGGATTCGGCATCCCGGTGCTTGAGGCGCTTGATCACGGCATTGCCGCGATCGCCTACCCGAACCCTGGTTCGACTTACCTGCGGTCGCTCGCGGAAGACGACGCCCCGCTGATCCTCGCGGAGGGCGCGGAGTTCGTGCAGGCCCTGCGCGAGCGCATTGACCGCGGGCCAGCCCTGTCCACTCGAGAGCGAGAGAGCGCGACCGAACTCATCGAACAGGTGAAGAGGGATGGCTCGCCTCACCGCCTCGTGGACTACTACCACCGGGCGGTCGGCGCGCGCTGAGGGTCTGCGGGCTTGTCAACGGGTGGATGCCACGCGGGCGAAGAAGTCCGCGTAGCGCTCAGAGATCTCCGAGTCGCGCGGCACCGGCTGCTCAGCCCGGAGATTGGCGTGCAGGCGCGCACGCAGATCGGGTTCGTCGGCAACGCGCCGCATCGCTTGGGCGAGGGACGAGACGTCACCCGGCTTGGTGAGGACACCTGTTTCGCCGTGCCGCACCCATTCCAGAGGGCCCCCTGCGGCCGCCGCGATCGTGGGTCTCGCCGCAGCCAGGTACTGGAGAAGGTTCTGGCCCATCGGCTCTGGGCGAGTCGAGGCGTGGACGCAGATGTCCCACTGCTCGAGGAGAGGCCAGACGTCACCGACATGCCCGAGGAAATCGACTCTGTCGTCGATGCCGAGGGTCTTCGCAAGTTCCTGGAGTTCCCGGGCGAACACTTCCTCGCCGAACGCCGCCGAGCCGGCGAACTGAAGGCGCACGTCCGAATCTGCGAAGGCGGCCGCGAACGCCTGGAGCACCTCCGCCTGGCCCTTCCAAGGTGCGAGACGCGCGAGCATCCCAACGGTGCTCACCGCCTCTCGGAGGGGAGCGATAGGTCGATCCCCGCGATGACCGACGGAGGAAGGGATCACCGCCGTGACCGCGTCGTCTCGGATCCACCTGGCGGCAGTCTGCAGGGTGTAATCCGAGTTCGCGATCACCCCATGCGCCTGCTTCAGCGCGAGAGACATGGCGCGCACCGCCACCCCGCCGATTGCCTCGGGTTCCACCGCATCACGGAGGTGCACGACGAGGCGACGACGGGAGAACGCGGTCGCGAGCGTCGCGATCAGGGCTGCTCGGCTTGTGTTCGCGTGGACCACCTGTTGCTCACGGAAGCACTTCGAGCGTCTCAGCGCGAAGCCCTGCCGGACCACGCCCGCCAGCATGCCGATCTTCGCAGCCAGTGAGCCCGAGATCGCGCCAGCCTGCTGGGGGACGCCGACGATTTCGATCATCGTGTCTGGCAAGGACATGTAGGCGCCGCGCCCTCCTGCGGTTGGGGGGAGGAACACGGTCGCATTCCACGCCGGCTTCCCCTCCAACAGGCGTCGCAACGCGATCTCCGCTCCTCCCGGTTCGACGGTGTGATCGACGTGAGCCACGCCGGGAACCCCGGACCGGGACTCAGACATGCGCAGCCACGGCGTCGGCGATCGATGTCGCGAAGTCATGGCGCGGTGACCACCCCAATCCCTCGCGCAACCGGGAGGCATCGCCCACCACCCGCGGGACATCGATGGGGCGCGACCGATCCATCTGGACGCGAGGGATTTCACGCCCCATGGCAGTGCAGATCTCGGCAAGGACCTCATGCCCGCTGCGGGACCGTCCGGATGCGACGTTGTAGATCCTGTGGTCCAACGTCTCCGCGGCCGTCAGCATCAGGTACGCCGCCGCAACATCACGTACATCGGTGTAGTCGCGTTCCGCGTCGAGGTTGCCGGTGCGAAGCGGCTCACCCGTCGGAAGCGTCCTGAGGCGATGGATGAGATCCGGCACCAGGAACCCGAGCCCTTGGCCGGGACCGATGTGGTTGAAGGGGCGCGCGACGATGAGATCGAGGCCACGGCTGCCGTAGTAGGAGAGGAGGTTCTCGACGGTCGCCTTGCTGACCGCGTACGGCGATGAGTAGGACAGCGGCGAGTCCTCTGTGAGTGCTCGAGACGAGCGGGCGTAGAGCGCGCCCGTGCTCGCGACGACCACTCGAGTCGAGCGGCCCTGGCGAAGTAGTTCCTCGCACAGGTTGATCGTGATGGCGGCGTTCTCTGTCACGTAACGCAGAGGGTCGTCGAACGACGGGCCGACAGCCGCGAGCCCCGCGAGGTGCACGATAGCGTCGACGTCCGGCAACCGAGGCCAGGCGTGAGCCAGGTCCGCCGAGACGTACTCGGACACGCCGGGGACGTCGGCGGACTGGCTTCGGCCGATACCGATCACGTGGAAGCCGGCACGCCGCGCCTGCGCCGCGACGTGGCGCCCGACGAAGCCCTCGACGCCCGTGACCGCGAGGCGGGTCGTCATGTCAGCCGGCAGCGCCGACGAGGTTCAGGTCATGCGCGACCATGAGCTTGACGAGGCCGGGGAAATCGACCTCGCGCTTCCACCCGAGCACGCCCTCCGCCTTTGCCGGGTCGCCGAGGAGGATGTCCACCTCAGCGGGGCGCATGAAGGCCGGATTCTGCTGGACATACGGCTTCCAGTCGTCGATGCCGATCTCGGCGAATGCAAGATCGAGGAACTCCTCGATCGAGTGCGTCTCGCCCGACGCGAGGACGAAGTCATCAGGGGTGCCGTGCTGCACCATCTGCCACATTCCGCGCACGTAGTCGCCTGCGTATCCCCAGTCGCGCTTGGGCCACAGGTCGCCCAGCTCGATGTGATCCTGGAGGCCCGCCTTGATGCGAGCCACTGCGTGAGTGATCTTGCGGGTAACGAACTCGACGCCGCGCCGCTCACCCTCGTGGTTGAAGAGGATCCCGCAGCTGACGAACATGCCGTAGCTCTCACGGTAGTTCTTGGCGATCCAGTGTCCGTAGAGCTTGGCGACACCGTACGGGCTGCGCGGGTGGAACAGCGACTCTTCGTTGTAGCCCCGACCCGGGCGGTTGTAGTCGAGTCCGCCGAACATCTCGGAGGTCGATGCCTGGTACACCTTGGTCTTCTCGGCGAGGCCGGCGAGTCGGACGGCCTCGAGCACGTTCAATACGCCCTTGCCGGTCACCTCGGCGGTGAGCGTGGGGTTCTTGAAGGAATAACCCACGTGGCTGATCGCGGCCAGGTTGTAGAGCTCATCCGGTTGCGCGATCTCGACCGCGCGCACGATCGAGGTCGGGTCGGCGAGATCGCCCTCGATCAGCGTGACATACGGGAATTCGGCCTCCACGGCCTGGCGGCGCGGGTTGTGCTGACCACGGATCAGGCCGAAGATCTCGTAGCCCTTCTCGTGGAGCAGCTCTGCGAGATGTCCGCCGTCCTGGCCAGTGATTCCTGTGATGAGCGCGCGCATTCCCCACCTGTTCTTGTCTCTTGAGGCAATCTTCAGCATCGTACCGTGAGGGCGAGGGGACCCAAGGAGAGGGCATCGCCCACGGGTGATGGAACGGCTCAGTCCGCGTCAGCCGCGACCCACCGATACGTCTCGGCGAGCCCTTGTTCGAGCCCGTACGTCGGGCTGAATCCGAGCGACCGCAGAGCGCTGACGTCGGCCTGCCAGTTCTCGGGGTCGCCTGCCCTGACCTGGCCGCTGAATTCCACGGCATCCGAACGGCCAGCCACGGCCAGGATGTGCGCGGCGAGCGTGGCGAGAGTCGTCTCGACACCTGACGCGATGTTGTATGCCTCCCCGCGGAGGTCTCCCGCCTCCGCGACGGTGATCATCGCATCCGCGGCATCGCGGACGTGCACGAAATCGCGAGACACCCGGGCGTCCCCGAGGAGCCTCACGGGACGCTCTCCGGCGGCGACCCGTCGCGAGAGGTCGTACACGACCTGCTTGCGTTGCCCGGGGCCGTAGATCGAGAAGAACCTGGCGGACGCGGCTCGCAGTCCGTTCGTCTCCGCGAAGAGGCGCACGTACAACTCCGCGCTCAGCTTCGAGACGCCGTAGGGGGAGAGCGGCGCCAAGGGGTGCTGTTCTGACATCGGCAGGTGGCGGCTCGTCCCGTACACCGCCGCGGAGGACGCGTAGACGAGTCGTGCTCGTGCGTCGAGCACGCGCATGCGCCACAGGACGCGCAACACGGCACGCACGTTGTCGTCCAGGTCTCCGCAGGGGTCCTCAACGGATTGCGGCACTGAAGCGCGGCCAGCGAGGAAGTACACGTGGTCGCTGGAGAGCAGGAGCGCATCGAGATCCATGGTGGCGACGTCGCCAGTCACTGTCCGGTGCGGGCTCTCGAGGCCTGCCGCTGCGGCACCTGAGCGGCTGACTCCTGTGACATGGTAGCCCCGCCGTACGAGCGAGTCGACGAGCCAGGTGCCGAGGAATCCGGACGAGCCGATCACCAGGGCCCTGGGCGGGCCGTCATGCATTCGCGTTTCCAGCGACCTGGCGGAGGAGGGACTCGAGCTCACCCGCGACACTCTGCCAGGTGAATGCCGACGACGCCCGTTCACGCGCCCGGGACCCCAGTTCGCGGGCGAACGCGGGGTTGGTGCCCAAATCGAGCAAGGCCGTCGCGATCTCGTCGACGGACTCCGGGTCGACCAGCAGACCGGTTTCGCGATGCAGCACCGCTTCCCGGGGTCCGCCGACGTTGCCCGCGATTGCCGGGAGGCCCCACGCCGCCGCCTCCAGATATACGACCGGGAAGCCCTCGCCAGCGACCTCTCCGCGCGGGTATCGAGCCGGCATGACGAATGCGTCCGCCTCGGCCAGCCATCGTTCCTTCTCGGCGTCATCCACGGCGCCTCGGAACTGGACGGCATGAGCCACGCCGAGTTCGGCCGCACGGGACTCGAGTGCCGACCGTCGCCGCCCGTCGCCGAGCACGATCCATCGCGCATCCGGGATGCGCTCGAGGACGCGCGGCATCGCCTCCAGGACGACGTCGTGGCCCTTGTACCAATCCCGCAGACGCCCCACAGTCAACATGGTGAACGGGCCGTCGCCCGACGCGCGCTCGCTCTTCTGCGGTACGTCAACGCCCGGGTGCACGACGTGTACGGGCGGGACCTCGCGTCCGTTCGCGGCGGCGACCAGCTGCGACTTGGTGTACTCGCTCACCGCGACCGCTGCGGCGCTGCGTCGAAGCCCCCAAGCCGCAAGACGGGGGCGACCGGCGATCTCCTTGCCGTACACGTACAACACCGTCGGTACGTGGAACCGTCGAGCGGCGAGAGTGGCAAGCGGACTCGTGACGACGTGGCCGTTGAGGATGACATCCGGCTTCCAGGAGCCGAGCGCCGCGACTCCGCGGGCGTTGAACAGGGCGTTACGCACGATGGGCTTCGACGAGCCCACGGGCACGCGTCTCACCGTCACTCCGGAGTCGATGTCGAACGCCCGTGCCCCAGGAGCGTCGGGAGTCAGCACCTGCACCTCACTGCCGGGCATCGCAGATGTGATGCGGTGCAGGAGCCGCTGGATTCCACCGAACGCGGGAGGGAAATCAGGCGTGATGAGGAGGACGCGCAACGCTGAGGGGGTCGTCATCTGGGTGCGGGGCCTTTCGGTCGGTCGAGGCGGGCCACGAACGCGATTCTGGCGATCGCCAAGATCCGTGCGGAGTGAACTGAGCCGCCCCGTCATCGTCTCATGAGCCTCGCAGTCCCGCATGGCGGACGATCGCCCTTGCGATGAGGAGGGTGGTGGACTGAGCCGCGGCGCGTCCCGCCGCGGCATGGCGGATAGGATCCCAGCATGGCCGCGTTCCCGATTACCCGTGGGGGAGGCGTGGACCGGAGTGGCCGCCGGGTGGCTTCGTGGCGCCGAGAAGGCTCACTCCCACGGGCGGCGGTGGCGGTCCTGGCAGCAGCAGCGTGCTCGTTCGTGCTGGTGCTCGTTGCTCTGAGGCTCCCTGTTCAGGTGAGCATGGTCTGTATCGGCATGATGGCCGCGGTGATCCTGGGCAGTCGTACCGGGATCGTGGCTCTGGTGGTCGTGCTCGTCCCAACGTTGGGACTCGTGCGGCGGCTCGTTTCGGGCGGGGATTCCGGATCCGGGCAGGATCCGCTGCTGGTCCTGCCGAGCCTCCTCGTTCTCAGCGTGGTCTTCTGGAGTGTGTTCCGTCCCCAAGCAGAACGGCGAAGCCGCATGCCTGGTGCATTGGTCCTCGGAACGATCGTCGGCGCAGGGCTGTCCTTCGCGCTTAGTGGTCAGCTGGGTGTCGAGCCGCTCTACTACGCGGCTGTCCTCGTGCTCCCTTTGTGCCTTGCCTATGTCATTTCGACGGGACAGCTGCCTGACGTCTGGGGAACCGTGCGGAGGTTGTTGCCCCCGCTGGGCTTTCTCGTCGGGACATACGGGCTGTTCCAGTTCTTCGTGTTGCCGCAATGGGACCGAAACTGGATGCGAGCGAGTGGCCTGACGAGCATCGGTGCGCCCGAACCGCTTCAGGTGCGCCTCTTCGGTGCGTCGGAGTCGCCTGGACCATACTCGTTGTTCATCGGCACCGTCGTGGTGCTTTGCCTCGTACAGGTCGTGGTCGAGACTCGGGTTGGGAAGCGACTTGCGTGGGCATCGCTGGGCGCCTACCTGTTGCTGCCGCTCGTTCTGTCCGGAGTGCGTTCCGCGCTCATCGGCGTCGCGATCTGCGCATTGCTTCTTGCGCTGATCCGAGCCCGCGGTTTCAAGCGTGTCCTCGTTGTTGCGTTCCTCGCTGGCGGCTACTACGTCCTGACATCGGCGATCGGGAGATTCGGAGCCACTTCGAGCATCCTGAGCGCCGACAGGTACACCGATCTATCCAACGACGCTTCGCTTGCCGCGAGGTTGGACCTCCTCCAGTACTTGCGTGAGCCCTGGCGCTACGTCCTCGGAAACCCAGCGGCGCCGACGATGGACAACCTTTTCATCGATGTGCTGGTTCGCTTCGGACTGATCGCCGCGGTGTGCATGGTCCTCCTTGTCGGCTATGTCGGTGTGGTCGCAGTGAGAAACCTCGTGAGCAAGCAAAGGGAGGACGCCGCACTCGCCGCTATGTTCATCGCTATCGCGACATTGTTCGGACCCGTCTTCAATTCGACGTTCGGCATCCTGATTGGCATCATCTTCGGCACCGTGATGGCGAGTTCCAAGGTCCTGGGTGCTGCCGCCGACGGTTCGACGTCAGCAGGCAAGGCCGGGTCCGACGAGAGGAGCCTTTCGGGATGAAGCTGAGCGTCATCGGCTGCGGGTATCTCGGCGCGGTGCATGCCGCGGCGATGGCGTCGCTGGGTCACGACGTGGTCGGCATCGATGTCGACGAGGCGAAGATCGGAAAGCTCGCCGCGGGTGAGACGCCGTTCTTCGAGCCCGGGCTGGCGGAGATCCTGACGGCGGGGATCGGGTCGGGCCGGTTGTCGTTCACGACCGACATGGCCGCCGCGGCGGACGCGGATGTGCACTTCATCGCGGTCGGCACCCCGCAGCGGCGCGACGGCGCGGGCGCGGACCTGCGGTTCGTGGACTCCGCCGTCGAGGGCCTGATCCCGCACCTGAAGCCCGGCTCCCTGGTGGTGGGCAAGTCGACCGTGCCGGTCGGCACCGCCGCCCGCCTGGCCGGGCTGGTGGAGCCTGCCGGGGCGCGCCTGGCGTGGAACCCGGAGTTCCTGCGGGAGGGGTTCGCCGTGAAGGACACGATCGAGCCGGACCGGCTCGTGTACGGCGTCGCCGACGCGTCGAAGGAGCAGGACACGCAGATCCTGGACGAGGTGTACGCGACGGCCCTGTCGACCGGGACGCCGCGGATCGTGACCGACTACGCCACCGCGGAGCTGGTCAAGGTCGCCGCGAACTCGTTCCTGGCCACGAAGATCAGCTTCATCAACGCGATGGCCGAGATCGCCGAGGTCACCGGCGCGGACGTCACCCAGCTGGCCGACGCGATCGGCCACGACAACCGCATCGGCCGCCGCTTCCTCAACGCCGGCGTCGGATTCGGCGGCGGCTGCCTCCCCAAGGACATCCGCGCGTTCGCGGCCCGCGCCGAGGAGCTCGGCAAGGGCGAGTCCGTCGCGTTCCTCAAGCAGGTCGACGAGATCAACCTCCGCCGCCGCCAGCGCCTGGTCGACCTGGTCGTGGACTCCTTCGACGGGCAGGTCTACGGCCACCGCGTCGCCGTGCTCGGCCTGGCCTTCAAGCCCGACAGCGACGACATCCGCGACTCCCCCGCCCTCGACGTCGCCGTCCGCCTCAAGGGCCTCGGCGCGGAGGTCATCTCCCACGACCCCGAGGCCATGCCCAACGCCCGCCGCCTGCACCCCCAGCTCGACTACGCCGACACCGTCGACCAGGCCCTCACCGGCGCCGAGGCCGTCGTGATC
>NZ_MYFP02000020.1:0-34990 GCF_004514465.2 Microbacterium sp. MEC084
CATGATCGCCGCCGAGCGCGAGCTCGTCGCCAGCGCCACCGGGCTCATCGACGGGATGCCGCCCACGTTCGCGCAGCTGAAGGTGCAGGCGGACACGTGGGCCGCGTACCTCGACCAGGACGGCCCCGCCCCGGACGCGGAGAAGGCATCCCGGCGGCGCGGGTTCACGATCGGGAAGGAACGCGACGGCCTGTTCCCCGCACGCGGAGACCTCACCCCCGAAGGCGCCGCGGTGCTCCAGCGGATCCTGGACGCGGGCGGCAACCCCGCCGTCCGCTTCACCGACAGCTACCGAGATAAGGGCGAGGGCGAGCCGTGGACCGACGACGAACCCGTCGACGACCCCCGCACCCCCGCCCAGAAACGCCACGACGTGCTCGTCGCCGCCCTCCACGCCGCCACCCGCTCCCTCGAGACCCCCACCCTCGGCGGCGACGCCCCCACCCTCCTCGTGCACGTCGCCCTCGAAGACCTCCAGTCCCCCACCGGCGTCGCCACCATCGACGGCATCGACGTGCCCGCCCCCGCCGACCTCGCCCACCGCATCGCCTGCACCGGCGCGGTGCAGAAAGTCGTGTTCGACCGCAACGGACGCATCGTCCGCCTCGGCACCAAAGAACGCCTGTTCAACCACCACCAGCGCAAAGCCATCACCGCCCGCGACGGCGGCTGCATCATCCCCGGATGCACCATCCCCGCCGCCTGGTGCGAGATCCACCACGTCCAAGACCACGCCAAAGGCGGCCCCACCCACACCGACAACGGGGTCCTCCTCTGCTGGTGGCACCACCACAACCTCGAACGCTCCGGATGGGACATCCGGATGCGCAACGGCGTTCCCGAGGTGAAGGCCCCGCCCTGGATCGACAGCCGCGGCACCCACCGGCCCGCACCCTGCGCCCTCACACGCCGCAGAGCACGCGGCAGAGCACGACCACCCCTGGTGGCCCGGACCTGAGTCCGAGCCCGACAGCCTCAGCGCACGCGCTGACCCTCCAGAACGCCCGCGTGCGCGGGGTTGTCGGCGAACCAGTCCGCCACGTACCAGCACACCGGCAGCACGGTGCGGTCGCCTGCACGCTCGATCTCCTCGACGGCGCGCTCGGTGATCACGGCGGCGTACCCGTGGCCGCGGTAGGTCGGGATGGTGAACGCCCGCGTGAGCGCGATCGTCCGGCCGTTGTCGCGGTAGTCGAGCACGCTCACCAGCTCGTCGCCCCGCCGCAACTCATAGCGGGAGGCGCTCTTGTCGTTCGTGAACGTCAACTCAGTCACGCCCACAGGCTACGTCCGTCCACAGGCACCGGGATCGCGCCCCGCTGACCTTCTGGTGTGGACGGCGCCCCACGAGGCTCGCGCCGTCCCTAACGTCGGCCGCATGCCGACCCGGATGATCCTCATCGCCACCGTTCTCGCTCTCGCCGCCCCGGCCCTGGCCGGCTGCGTCCACACCCCGAGCGAGGAGGAGCGTCTCTTCGCGGCCTACGTCGCCGCGCGCGACGACTTCCTCGCACAGCGCAATGCCGCGGAGGCGTCCGTGGTGCTCGCGGGGATCACCACCCCCGAGCAGCGGTTCATCCTCGTCGACCGCATCGTGGGGCTCCTCGACAGCGGCTTCGTCCAGTCGGGTCGGCAGCGTCTGGTGGGCTTCCGCATGGTCGACGCCGCGGGCAACGAGATCGAGACGTTCGCCGGCACGAGCATCCCCGCCACGGCCGTCGCCGAGGCGTGCCTCGACCGGTCGGACGTGACCATGACCCACCCGGACGGCACGGTCGAGCACCCGCAGCGCGACCTCGAGCCCCAGGAGGTCGTCTACCAGGAGATCGACGGAGAGCTCCTGATCGCCGAGGTCAACGACGCCGGCCCCCACGTCTGCGCGAGGTGAGCTCAGGGCTCACCGCGCCCGAGCCTCGACGGCCACCAGATCGCCCGCCCGATGTCGGTCGCAAGGGCGGGCACGAGGAGCGACCGCACGACGAACGTGTCGAGCAGCACGCCGAACGCCACGATGAACGCGATCTGCACCAGGAACAGCACCGGGATCACCGACAGGGCCGTGAACGTCGCCGCGAGCACGAGTCCCGCCGACGTGATGATCCCGCCCGTCAGCCGAAGCCCGCGCTGCACTCCCTCGCGCGTGCCGTGCACGAGCGACTCCTCGCGCACACGCGACATCAGGAAGATGTTGTAGTCGATCCCCAGCGCCACGAGGAACACGAACCCGAACAGCGGCACCGCGGGATCCGCACCGGGCATCCGCAGCACGTGCTGGAACACCACGCCCGCGACGCCCATCGCCGTGCCGAACGACAGCACGGTCGTCGCCACGAGCAGCACGGGCGCGAGCACCGACCTGAGCAGCAGCATCAGGATGACCAGGATCACCGCGAGCACGAGCGGCACGATCAGGGTGCGGTCCCGGATCGACGCGTCGTTCGTGTCCACGTCGGTCGCCGTGACACCACCCACGAGGGCGTCGGGCACGGCGTTCGCGAACGAGGCGCGGAGCGAGCGCACCGTGTCCTCCGCGGCGGCGGAGTCCGCGGCATCCGCCAGCGTGGCCTGCAGCAGCACCCGGCCGTCGGCCACCACGGGCTCCGGGGCCGGGGTGCCCGGCGGGCCGAACGCCTGGATGCCGTCCTCCGTGACGGGCGCGGTCCTGCCGGCCCGGTCGATGACGACCGAGACCTCCTCCACGCCGTCCTCGGCGAGCAGCACCTCGGCCGCGTCCTGCAGCTCGTCCTCCGGCGCGATCACCGACGCCGGGCTGCCGGATCCCGCCGGGAAGTGCTCGCCCAGCACCCGCTGACCGTCGCGCGCCTCCGAGGCGCCGAGCACGAGCTCAGACTGCGGCACGCCCGAGGCCTGCAGCTGCGTCACGCCCACGCATCCGATCGCGAGCACGGCGGCCGTCACGATCCAGATCGTCCGCGGCCGCCGGGCGATCCATCCGCCCACCCTCGCCCACAGCCCGCCGCCCTCCCCCGGCTCCGGCGCCCGCGGGTCGTAGGCCGGGCGGCGCGGCCAGAACGCGGCGCGGCCCAACGCCAGCAGCACGGCGGGCAGCAGCGTGAGCGCCGCCAGCACGGCGAACGCGATGCCGATCGCGGCCACGGGGCCGAGCGCGCTGTTGGAGCGCAGATCGCTCAGCAGCAGGCACAGCAGCCCCGCGATCACGGTGCCACCCGACGCGACGATCGGCTCGAGCGATCCCCGCAGCGCGCGCAGGGTCGCGGTCCATTTCCGCGGCGTGCGCACGAGCTCGTCGCGGTACCGCGCCACGTAGAGAAGCGCGTAGTCGGTCGCGGCGCCGATCACGAGGATGAACAGGATGCCCTGCGTCTGCCCGCTCAGCAGCAGCACGCCCGCCTTCGCGAGCCACCACACCACCAGCAGCGCGACGCACAGCGCGAACATGCTCGTGGTCAGCACGGCCAGCGGCAGCAGGATCGACCGGTAGACGATCACGAGGATCACCAGCACCGCAGCGAGCGCGACCCCGAGCAGCAGCCCGTCGATGCCGGCGAACGCGCCGACCAGATCGCTCGTGAAGCCCGCCGGTCCGGTCACGTACAGCTCGACGCCGTCCGGCAGGTCCTCGGCGAGCGCCCCCCGGAGCTCGGCTGTCGCGTCGCCCAGGTCGGCCGCGCCGTCGAGCGGCACGAAAGCCTGCACCGCCTCGCCGTCCTCGGACGGCAGGGCGGGCGACGGCTCGCCGCCGACCACGTCGAGGCGGGCGGCCGCGTCCAGCCGCTCCTGGATGGCGGCCACGTCATCCGGGGTCAGCTCGCGATCCGCGGCGAACACGACCACGGCGGGGATGGCGTCGCCCTCGGTGAAGCCCTCGAGCCGCTCCTGGACCTCGGTGGCCTCCGCGGTCTCGGGCAGGTAGGCCGTGCGGTCGTTCGACGACACCTCGTCGACGCGTCCGAAGTACGGCCCGCCCACGGCGGCCGCCGCCAGCCACACCAGGATCAGCACGGCGGGCAGTGCGACGCGGAGCCGGCGCGGCACGCGGGCGGCCGCGCCCTCCCCGCGCGCGGCTGCGGCCCGTCGCGATCGGCGGGGATGCTCGTCCATGCGTGTCTCCAGTGGTCAGACGGCGCGCTCCCACGGCGCGACGTCGCCGGGGACCACGAAGAACAGCGGATGGGGATCGGGCGCGTCCGCGAGCGCACGCGCGTGCGCGTCGGGCGAACGGACCGCGAGCTTGGCGATCAGGTGCCGCCACTCGAGCTCGAGCTGGCCCGACGTCACGGCGATCCGTTCGACCGGCCCGTCCGGAACCCGCGCGATGCGGGACGCGTCGAAGCGGTATCCGCGGCGCGCGGCCTCGTCGCGCACGCCGTCGAGGTAGGCGCCGATCGCGGCGACCGGATCCGCGGTGGCGCGGAAGCGCTCGAGCTGCGGGTGCGCCGTGTAGCCGCGCGTGCGGCCGAGCAGCACGGCCTGGGCGAGCAGCGCCTCGCGCCAACACGCCGTGAGCCCCTGACGGTCGAGCAGCCGGGGATGAAGCGACCAGAGCCTCACGGCAGCTCCCCGTCGAAAGGGGAGGGGGTCAGGTCGCGGCGCACCCCTCCAGCCTGCGCGAGAGAGGGCCCGCGTGGCGACCTCTTGACGGCATCCGTCCGACGTGTCGCAAGCCCCGACGATCCGCGTCGTCTCCGAGATGTGCGCCCCGATGGCACGCCCGGGTTGTCACATTGCGTTACGCAAGCCGTCACAGGCCGAAACGGTTTGACATGTCGCGACACGCCCGGTCACAATCGGAGCATGTCTGTCAACGCACACCTTCTGTCCGCCTCGGAGGCGAACGGGACTGCCGGGATCATGATGCCCGGTCGCGTTGGCATGTGCTGTCGAATGTGCCGCTGAGTCGACAACCTCTCCTCGCTGCACCAGGCTCGCCCGCCGCACAACCGCGGCCGCGATGCCGAGTGTCCGGATCATCCGGATCCTCACCCGCCGATAGGTGCCACCCGCACCGCCGGCACCGGCCAGACGTCATCTGAGCACGAACGGCCGACCGACGCACACCCGCACCACCGGTGCACCCCCGAAGGACTTCCCCCGATGTCGAACATCACCGCCCTCGCCGATCGCTCGAACTCCGCCGCGCCGCGCCCCGGTCACCTGCGCCCCCTGCCGCCGCTCGCGCCGGCGCAGCCGGCCCCCGAGGCCAAGTCCACTGCCGCACCCCGCGGCTTCGCCCTCTATGTCGGCCTGGACGAGCTGAAGGCCGCCGCCGACGGCGTCAGCCTGCCCGCCGTGGTCGAGGCCCTGCGCCGCACGCTCGCCGAGCTCGCGCCGAGCGCCGAGACCTACGCCGCCGTCGCCCTCGCGCCGCAGCAGGCCGGCGGCCGCGACGTCGACGTCGTGCGCCTCGCCCTCCACGAGCCCGGCGCCGTCGCCCGCACCAAGGCGCAGGCCGAGGAGCAGGAGGAGGCCGCCCGCGGCGTCGTGGTCGACATCTCCCGCAAGCGGGTCATCATCGACGGCGAGACCGCCGCTCTGACGTTCAAGGAGTTCGAGCTGCTGCAGTACCTCGTCCTCCGCGAGGGCCGCACGATCGAGCGCGCCGAGCTCGTCAGCTCGCTCTGGGACGCGAACGACGCGGACGCCCCCGGCGAGCGCACCATCGACGTGCACGTCCGTCGCCTGCGCTCCAAGCTCGGCGCCTTCCAGGACATCGTCCGCACCGTGCGCGGCGTGGGCTACCGCTTCGACCGCCACGCGGACGTCGCCGTGCGCTACGGCACCGGCGCTCCCTCGCCCGACCGCTTCTGAGGTCGCGGGCGGCTTCGGGACGTTTCGACTCCGCTTCGCTCCGCTCAACGACCGGGCAGTTTCGGCCGCCGGCGGCTTCAGGACGTTTCGACTCCGCTTCGCTCCGCTCAACGACCACAAGGGGGCGGCCCACTGATGAGACGGATGTCGGAGCGACCGCGTAGCGTGGCGGCATGATCTCCACGGCCGTGACGCGCACGCGCGATCCGCGGCCGGATCCGGGGCCGCGGCTGGAGACCGTGTACCGGCCCCGGGGTGCGCTGAGCCTGGGCGCCACCGTCGGGGTGTTCCAGCGGGGTCCGGGCGACCCGGCGCAGACCCGCGACGGCGCCGTGCTCTGGCGGGCGACCCGCACTCCCCTCGGCGTGGCGACCGTGGCGCTGCGCCAGCAGGCCGACGGTGCGGTCCGCGCCGCGGCGTGGGGCCCCGGACGCGAATGGGCCATCGCGCAGGTGCCCGCACTCTGCGGCGCCGAGGACGACCCCACCGGCTTCGACCCGTCGCGGCATCCGCTGATCGCGGACTCCCACCACCGCCACCCGGGCCTGCGTCTCGGCCGCTCCGACCTCGTCTTCGACGCGCTCGTGCAGTCGATCACCGAGCAGAAGGTCACCGCGATCCAGGCCTTCGCCGCCTGGCGCCGCCTCGTGACCTGGTTCGGCGAGCGCGCCCCCGGCCCCGCGCCGAAGCCGATGTTCGCTCCCCCGTCGATCGACGGATGGCGGCGCATCCCGTCGTGGGCGTGGCACCGCGCGGGCCTCGAGCCGCCGCAGAGCCGCACGATCGTCCAGGCCGCCCGCCGCGGCGCCTCGCTGGTCGCCGCGGTCGAGCGCGCGACCGACGGCCCCGCGCGCGACGCCGTGCTGACCTCCCTGCCCGGCATCGGCCCCTGGACCGCCGCCGAGACCCGCATCCGCGCCCTCGGCGATCCGGATGCCGTCAGCGTCGGCGACTTCCACCTGGCGCACCAGGTCGGCTACGCCCTCACGGGCCGCCGCGTCGAGGACGACGGGATGCTCGAGCTGCTCGCCCCGTGGGCGGGCCAGCGTCAGCGCGCAATCCGGCTCATCCTCGCGTCGGGCGTGAGCGAGCCCCGGCGCGCGCCCCGCCTGCACCCCATGGACCACCGCGACCGCTGATCGCCTGCCGCGTAGCCTGGACGGCATGTGGCTCCTCCTGCGCACCGCGGGGATCCTGATCGCGGGCGCGATCATCGGGTCGACCTACCTCGGCAGCGTGTGGCTCGGCCTGCTGCTGGGGCTCCTGCTGTCGCTCGGGCTGTTCATGGCGTTCGAGGCGCGCAAGGGCGGCGGCCCCGGCCACGACGAGGACGACGACGGCGCACGGCTCTAGGCCGCAGGGTGCTTGGACCGTTTCGACTCGGTCGCTGGCGCTCCCTCGCTCAACGAGCACCAGGGGAAATCCGGCTCAGTAGTAGACGGCGAGCGGGCCGTGCGGGCCGTCCACCACCTGCACGGGGGTGTCGAACACGCGGGTCAGCACCTCGTCCGTGAAGATCGCGTCGGGCGTTCCGAACTCCACGACCTTCCCGTCCTTCACGGCGCAGATGTGGTCGGCGTAGTGCCCCGCGAAGTTGATGTCGTGCAGCACGATCACGATCGTGCGCCCGAGCTCGGCCGCGGCCCGGCGCAGGTGCTGCATCATCTGCACCGAGTGGCGCATGTCGAGGTTGTTGAGCGGCTCGTCGAGCAGCACATAATCGGTGTCCTGCGCGAGCACCATCGCCACATAGGCGCGCTGCCGCTGCCCGCCCGACAGCTCGTCGAGGTACCGGCCCTCGAGCGCGGTCAGATCAAGGAAGTCGATCGCACGGCTCACGATCTCCTCGTCGGCCCGCGTCAGCCGGCCCTTGGAGTACGGGAACCGCCCGAAGCCGACGAGCTGCCGCACGGTCAGCCGGGTGATGAAGTGGTTCTCCTGGCGCAGGATCGACACGATCCTCGCGAGATCCTTGGACGCCGTCCGGGCCACGTCGTAGCCGGCGATCTCGATCGCGCCCGCGTCGATCCCGAGCAGGCGGCCGATCATGGTCAGCAGCGTCGACTTGCCGGCCCCGTTCGGGCCGACGAGCGCCGTGATGCCCCCGGCGGGGATCTGCAGATCCACCGGCCCGATGGCGACCTCGTCGCCGTAGCTCTTGCGCACCTCGCGCAGCGTGATCACAGGCGGCCCTTTCGCAACAGGAAGATGAGGAACACGGTGCCGCCGACCAGCTCGATGACGATCGAGACGACGCCCTGCGCGTAGAACACGTGCTTCATCACGAAGTACGCGCCCGTCAGCACGACGAATCCGGTCAGCACCGCGACCGGCAGCACGAGCCGGTGATCGAACGTGTCCGCCAGCTGGTACGACAGCGTCGCGACCAGGAAGCCGAGGAACGTCAGCGGCCCGATGAGCGCGGTCGACACCGCCATGAGCACCGACACCAGCAGCAGGATGAGGATCAGCTCGCGCCGGTGGTTCAGGCCGAGCCCCATCGCGGCGTCGCGCCCGAGCGCCATCGCGTTCAGGGTGCGGGCGCGCAGGAGCAGCAGCGTCGCCGCCACCGCGACGAGCGGGATCGCGAGCGGGAAGTAGCCCGCGTCGGCGTTGGCCATCGAACCGAACAGCCGCGCCGACAGCACGTCGAACTCGCTCGGCGTGAGCAGGCGCTGCATGAACGCGGACACGGATCCGAGCCCGCCGCCGATCACGATGCCGATCAGGAGCATGACCTGCAGGTTCGCGTAGCGTCCCGACAGCAGCCACGTGTACAGCGCGAGGGCGAGCCCGACCATGAGCGCGATCTGCAGCGCGAACTGCCCGAGCCCCTGGATCGAGACCAGCCCGGCCACGCCGAGAAAGTACACGGCCGAGGTCTGCACCGCCACGTACAGCGCCTCGAACCCCATGATCGAGGGCGTGATGATGCGATTGTTCGTCACGGTCTGGAAGCTCACGGTCGCGACCGCCTGGCACACCGCGACGATCGCCATGGTCACCAGCGCCGTGCCGCGCAGCTGCGCGATCTTCCAGAACCCGTCGGATCCGACCGGCATGGGGTTGTCCCAGGCCAGCAGCCCGAACGCGAACACGGCCGCGAGCAGGATGAGCGAGCCCAGCACGATCGCGTAGCGGCGGCGCGCCCGCGGCGTGGGCAGCGCCCCGGAGTGGCGCGACGCGAGAGCCGGCGCGACGGCGGTCATCGTGTCAGCCACGGCGGCGCCCCCTCAGCAGCAGGACGACGAACACGACCGCCCCGACGACGCCCAGGATGAGCGACACAGGCACCTCGAACGGCATGATGATCGTCCGGCCGATCAGGTCGCACACCGTGACGATCGCGATCCCGAGCAGGCACACCCACGGCAGGTTGCTGCGCAGGTCGTCGCCCCGGATCATCGACACCACGTTGGGCACGATCAGCCCGAGGAACGGCAGACTGCCCACCACGACCGTGACCACGCCCGTCGCGACCGCGATCAGGCCCGTGCCGATCAGGATCATCCGGTCGTAGTCCAGCCCGACGCTCGTGGCGACCTCCTCGCCGAGGCCGGCGAGGGTGAACCGATCCGCCGCGATGAACACCGCGACGACCACGGCGAGGACCACCCACAGCACCTCGTACTGCCCCCGCAGCACCGAGGTGAAGCTGCCCGCGAACCACACGCCGAGGTTCTGCAGCATGTTCGTCTGCAGCGCCAGGAACGTCGACGCGGCCCCGACGACCGAGCCCAGCATGATGCCGACGATCGGCACGATCAGCGACGACCGCAGCGACACCCGGCGCAGGAACAGGAAGAAGACCATGGTCCCGGCGAACGCAGCGATCACGGCCCCGATCATCCGGGGCACGATGCCGGCGGTCGGCGCGACGATCATGACCGCGAGCAGGCCGAGGCCCGCCCATTCGGTCGTGCCGGTCGTGGTCGGCTCGACGAAGCGATTCTGCGTGAGCAGCTGCATCACGAGCCCCGACATCGCCATGGCGGCGCCCGCGAGCACGAGCGCGACCGTGCGCGGGACGCGCGTGATCTGGAACATCTCGCCGCCGTCTTCGGCGCCCACGACGTCGTAGACGCCCGTGAACAGCGACAGGACGAGCAGCCCGGCCACGACGAGCACCCCGACCGCCAGCCAGGGGTCGAGCAGGGGAGAGCGGGGCCGCGGCCCCGCTCCCGTCACTGCCGTCACTTGCCCTCGAACGCGTCCGCGAGCGCGTCGAAGAACTCCGTGTAGGTCTGGATGCCCTCGTTCGTGTAGGTGTCGGCGGGCATGTAGAGGATGTTGCCCTCCTTGACCGCGGTCACGTCGGCGAGCGCCTCGGAGTTCTCCAGGATGTCCGCGGCGGGCTCGTACGCCGGGTCGTCCGCGGCGACGGCCGCGTCGCGGTCCATCACGAGGATCCAGTCGGGGTTCGAGTCCGCGATCGCCTCGACCGAGATGTCGTCGCCCTGGTGGTCGTCGCTCGCGCCCTCGACCTCGAGCGCGGGGGTCAGGCCCAGGATGTCGAACACGGGGCCGAGCGTGCGGCCCAGCCCGGGGGCGATGTAGCCGATCTCGCCGCCCGAGGTGGTGACCGCCATCACGGTCTGGTCGGCGTCGTACGCCGCGGCCGCGCGCTCGATCGCGGCCTCGAGGTCGGCGACGAGCTGCGCGGCCTCGTCCTGCTTGCCGAAGATCTCGCCCAGCACGGTGGTCTGGCGCGCGAGCTCGGCGTCGAGCGGCTCGCCCTCGCGCGGGTCGAGCTCGAGCACCGTGGCGTCGGGGGCGAGCGCGACGAAGTCGTCGTGGAACTGGGCGAAGCGCTGCCCGTTGATGATCAGGTCGGGCTCGACCGCCACGACGGCCTCGAGGTCGGGCTCGCGGTGCGTGCCGAGGTCGATGATCGACGCGTCGTCCTTGTACGCGACGGTCGACGGCATGAGCGAGACCGCGGCGGCCGTGAGCTCCACACCCCAGTCCGCGAGAGTCTCGAACGTCCGGTTGTCGGTCGCGACGACCGACGTGGGAGGCAGCTCGATCGTGTGCGTGCCGGTGTTGTCCTCGACCTCGACCGAGGTGGCCTCGGCCGCGGTGCTCGGCTCGACCTCGGCCTCGGCGGCGGGCGCGGCGCAGCCGGCGAGGGCGACGGCGGACGCCGCGAACATCGACAGCGCGGCGACCGGACGGGTCACGGACGGACGGGGCACGGACATGGCGGGGCTCCTGTTCCAGAGCGCGGTATCAGCCGCGGTCTTCTCGGTGCGGGGATCGGCGGGGCCGCGGGGCGCGGATCGCGTCCCGGTCCGGACAGGACCGTCCGTCCCGCCGTTGGGTAGGCTAACCTAACTTCCATGACCTCGTCGACCGCCGATGCCCCGCTCGCCTTCACGCTGGAGCGGCAGGGACTCGACCTGCGATTCCGCTTCGCCCGCCTCGTCGCGCGCGAGTGGCTCGCGGCCGACTACGTGCGCATCCGGCTCGAGGGCGAGGACCTCGCGGGCTTCGGCACGCCGGGTCACGATGACCACATCCGCATGTTCTTCGCGCAGGGCCCGGCCGACACGGTCGAGCAGATGCGGGCCTTCCCCAGCCGCGAGTTCACGCCGCTGGCCTGGGGCGCGAACGGGGACGGCACCGGATGGCTCGACCTCGAGTTCGCGGTGCACGGCGAGGAGGGCGTGGCCGGACCGTGGGCCGCGGGCGCTCCCCTGGGCTCGCTCGCCGGCGTCGGCGGCCCGCGCGGCTCGCTGTCGATCTCCGGAGCACCCGACGGCTGGATCCTGGCGGGCGACGAGACCGCCGTGCCGCAGATCCGCCGCTACGCGGCCCTGATCCCGGACGGCGCTCCCGCGACGATCCTCGTCGAGGTCGCCGACGCCGAGCACGAGATGCCGATCGACGCGCCCGTCGCGGTCGAGTACGTCCACCGCGGCGACGCTCCGGCGAGCTCGGCGCTCGCCGCGCGGCTCGACGCGATCACCGCCGCGGAGCGCCCGGCCGGCGACGTGTTCGGCTTCGTCGCCGCCGAGCAGGCGATCGTCAAGCCCGCCCGCGCGCTGCTGGTCGACCGCTGGGCGCTCGCGCCCGACGGGATCGTTGTGAAGGGCTACTGGAAGCGCGGCGAGGACGGCGCGCACCACCACGCGCCACACTAGAAGCCAGGCTCCCCCACTGCTCTGGAGGCATCATGACCGCGAAGAAGACCGTGTCCCCGCCCGCCAAGCTCGCGCTCGGGATCGTGGGACTGCTCCAGATCGCGCTCGCGCTCGCGGCGTTCTCGGACCTGTGGGCGCGCCGCGACAGCGAGATCCGGATGACCAAGCCCGCGTGGATCCCGATCATCCTGATCAACTGGATCGGCCCGCTCGCGTACTTCATCAGCGGCGTCAAGCGCTGAGGCGCTGAGCCCCGCCGGCGGCTTCGACCGTTTCGACTCCGCTTCGCTCCGCTCAACGACCGGCGACGAACCCCGGTCGTTGAGCGGAGCGAGCGCCAGCGAGCGGAGTCGAAACGCCTGAAACCTCGCCGGACGTGTGAGGCTGGGGGCATGCGCATCGCAGTCACGGGGTCGTCGGGCAAGCTCGGGTCGGTCGTCGCGCGGGAGCTCCGCGCCGCCGGCCACCACGTCATCGGGATGGATCGGGTCGGCACGCGCGACCGCGACTTCGTCCAGGTCGACCTGACCGACTACGGCCAGGTCGTCGACGCGCTCACGGCCGTGGGCGACACGCACGACGGCATCGACGCGCTCGTGCACCTCGCGGCCATCCCGGCGCCCGGGCTCGCGCCCGACGTGGCGACGTTCCACAACAACATGGCCACCACGTTCAACGTGTTCTGGGCCGCGACCCGGATCGGGATCGACCGGATCGTGTACGCGTCGAGCGAGACCGTGCTGGGCCTGCCGTTCGACGTGCCGCCGCCGTACATCCCGGTCGACGAGGAGTACCCGGCCCGGCCCGAATCGGTCTACTCGCTCGTGAAGCACCTCGAGGAGCAGCTCGCGATCGAGCTCGCGCGCTGGAACCCGACCCTGTCGATCACGGCGCTGCGCTTCTCGAACGTGATGTGGCCCGAGGACTACGCGCGCTTCCCGTACGACGCAGACCCGCGCGAGCGCAAGTGGAACCTGTGGGGCTACATCGACGCGCGTGACGGCGCGCACGCGGTCGAGCGCGCGCTCGAGGTCGCCCCTCCGGGCTTCGACCGGTTCATCATCGCCGCCGCCGACACCGTGACCACGCGGCCGAACGCCGAGCTGGTCGCCGAGGTGTTCCCGGATGTGCCGCTGAAGGGCGACCTCGGCGAGCACGACACCATGCTGTCGATCGACAAGGCCCGGCGCCTGCTCGGCTACGCGCCGAAGCACAGCTGGCGCGACGCCGAGACCGCCCTCGAGTAGTCCCCGCGCGGACCCGCGACTAGGCTGTCCTCCCGTGCCCGCACCCTCCGGCGCGCGGCCCGGCCGCGAACGAGGAGAGATCCATGAGCCTGTTCCGCACGAAGTCGATCGAGCAGAGCATCGCCGACACGGAGGAGCCCGAGCACCAGCTCAAGAAGAACCTGGGCGTCTTCGACCTCATCCTGTTCGGCATCGGCGTCTGCGTCGGCGCCGGCATCTTCGTGCTGACGGGTCACGCGGCCGCGACGAACGCAGGCCCCGCGATCGCCATCTCGTTCCTGATCGCGGGCGTCGCGTGCGCGCTCGCGGCGCTCTGCTACGCCGAGTTCGCGTCGACCGTGCCCGTCGCGGGCAGCGCCTACACGTTCACGTACGCGACCCTCGGCGAGCTGCTCGCGTGGATCATCGGCTGGGATCTCGTCCTGGAGTTCACGGTCGGCGCCGCGGCGCTCGCGACGTCGTTCAGCCAGTACCTCGCGGTCGTGCTCGACGGCACGTGGTTCGAGATCCCCGCGGCGATCGCGACGGTCGAGGACGGCTTCGTGAACCTGCCGGCCGGCCTCCTCATCCTCGGCCTGACCGCCGTGACGGTCGGCGGCATCAAGCTCTCGAGCCGGATCAACCAGATCGTCACGGGCCTGAAGGTGCTCGTGGTGCTCGCGGTCGTGGTCGTCGGCGCGTTCCTCGTGAAGATCTCGAACTGGGTGCCGTTCGTCCCGCCGGCCGAGGCTCCGGCCGGAGCGGACGGCGGCGACGTCTTCCACCTGCCGATCGTGCAGGGCATCTTCGGCCTCGAGCCGAGCGTGTACGGCATCGGCGGCGTGTTCGCCGCGGCGGCCATGGTGTTCTTCGCGTTCATCGGCTTCGACGTCGTCGCCACGACGGCCGAGGAGACGCGCAACCCGCAGCGCGACCTGCCGCGCGGCATCCTGGGCGCGCTCGCGATCGTGACGGTGCTGTACATGGCCGTGTCGCTCGTCATCACGGGCATGCAGAACTACCGCGACATCGACCCCGAGGACGGCGCCCCGCTCGCGACCGCGTTCGACGCCGCGGGCCTGCCGATCATGGGCGACCTGATCGCGATCGGCGCGTGCATCGGCCTGATCGTGGTGTCGATGATCCTGCTCATGGGCCAGACCCGCGTGGCGTTCGCGATGGCGCGCGACGGCCTGCTGCCCGTGAGCCTGTCGAAGACCCACCCGCGGTTCCGCACGCCGTACCGGATCACGATCATCACCGGCGTGGTCGTGGCGATCCTGGCGGCGTTCGTGCCGCTGTCGACGCTCGCCGAGCTGGTGAACATCGGCACGCTCGCGGCCTTCGTGCTGGTCTCGATCGGCGTGATCGTGCTGCGCCGCACGCGCCCCGACCTGCCCCGCGCGTTCCGCGTGCCGTGGGTGCCGGTACTGCCGATCATCTCGGCGGTGATCTGCTTCTACCTGATGCTGAACCTGACGCTCGACACGTGGATCCGGTTCGTGGTGTGGCTCGCGATCGGCGTGGTCGTGTACTTCGTGTACTCGCGCCGGCACAGCCGCCTGGGCGAGCGCGAGCGCCTGAGCGCGGGCGTCAGCCGCGGCGCGTGATCGCCATCCGGCCCTCGGGGTCGAGCCGCGCCAGCACCGCGGCGGTGATCTCGCGCAGCTGAGCGCGCTGCTCGGGAGTGAGCGCATCCAGGATCATGGCGCGCACGTTCTCGACGTGCCCGGGCGTCGCCCCGACCACCTTGCGGCGCCCCTCCGCGGTGATCACGACGTCGGTCGCGCGCGCGTCGTCGGCGGCGCGCTCGCGCCGCACGTAGCCGCGCTTCTCGAGCCGCGTGATCACGTGCGAGAGGCGCGGCAGGGTCGCGTTCGTGTGCGACGCGAGCTCGGCCATCCGCATCCGGTGCGCGGGCTCCAGCGCGAGCACCGAGAGCGCGAAGTAGTCGAAGTGAGTGAGCCCCTCGTCGGCCAGGAGCTGGGCGTCGAGCTGCCGCGGCATGAGCTCGAGCATGGCCGCGACGGGCGCCCACGTGTCCCGCTCCTCAGAGGTGAACGACCGGCCTCTTCCCATGCCCGGATCCTACGGGAATAGTTGTAGCCACAACCGGGTTGGGCTCATTACTTGTAGGTACAAGCATCACGAAGGAGAACGGCAATGACGGACATCACCATCATCGGCACCGGCAACATGGGTCAGGCGATCGCGGGCGTGCTCGCCCGGGGCGGCGCCTCCATCCAGCAGCTCGGCCACGGCGACACCGCCGCGGTGACCGGCGACATCGTCATCCTGGCCGTGCCCTACGGCGCGCTGGCCGAGATCGCGCAGACGCGCGGCGCCGAGCTCGAGGGCCGCACGGTGGTCGACATCACGAACCCCGTGGACTTCGAGACCTTCGACTCGCTCGTCGTGCCCGCCGACTCCTCGGCCGCCGCCGAGCTGCAGAAGCAGCTGCCGGGCGCGAAGGTCCTGAAGGCCTTCAACACGACCTTCGCCGGCACGCTGAACTCGGGCCAGGTCGGCGCGCAGCCGACCACGGTGCTCGTCGCGGGCGACGACGCCGAGGCCAAGGCCCGGCTGATCTCTGCCATCGAGGCCGGCTCGCTCGCCGCCGTCGACGCCGGCTCGCTGGCGCGCGCCCGCGAGCTCGAGGCCCTCGGGTTCCTGCAGCTCACGCTCGCCGCGCGCGAGCAGATCGCCTGGACCGCCGGGTTCGCGCTGGTCCGGTGAGGATGACCGACCGGCTCGCCGCCGACACCGCGATGGGGGCGGTCACGCTGCGCGTGGCCGCTCTCGACGCGATGATCCGCTACTACACGCAGGCCGTGCCGCTGACGGTCCTGCGGCACGACGGCCCCCGCGCGGTGCTCGGGCGCGGCGGCACGCCGGTGCTGGTGCTCGAGCACGCGCCCGAGCTGCGCCACGCCGGCCCCCGCGAGGCGGGTCTGTTCCACACCGCGATCCTGTTCGAGACCCAGGAGGCCCTCGCCGCCGCGGTCCACTCGGTCTCGCGCCACGCCCCGGGCACGTTCACGGGCAGCTCGGACCACCTCGTGAGCCGGGCGTTCTACTTCACCGACCCCGAGGGCAACGGCGTCGAGCTGTACTGGGACCGCGACCGGTCGCTGTGGAGCTGGACCCACGGCCGCGTCGAGATGGACACGCTGTACCTGGACCCGAACGCCTTCCTGCGCGAGCACCTCACCGACGCCGCGATCGAGGATCCGGTGATCGGCGGTGCGCGCGTGGGTCACGTGCACCTGAGCGTCGGCGACGTCGCGACCGCACGCGAGTTCTACGTCGACCGGCTCGGGTTCGACACCACGTCGACGCTCGGCGACTCAGCGCTGTTCGTCAGCGCGGGCGGCTACCACCACCACATGGCGATGAACACGTGGCGCAGCCGCGGGGCCGGCCGGCGCCGGATGACCCTCGGCCTGGGACTCGTCGACATCGCCGTCCCGACGGCGGACGACCTCGGCGCGCTGGACGATCGGCTGCGGCACTTCGGCGTGCCGACCGCGCACGACGGACGGATGCTGTCGTTCGACGACCCGTGGGGCAACGCCGTTCGCGTGCTGCCTCCGGACGCCGCCGCCGACGCACCGCCCGCCGCCGCCCGCTGACCGGACACGCCGCGCGCAGACCCTTGCCACGCGCGGCGCGGGGCGGCGAGACTGATCGCGACCCCGCCCGCCAGACACGTCAGGAGTCCGCCGTGCCCGTGCTCAACCCGTATCTCCACTTCCACGACACCGCGCGCGAGGCGATGGAGTTCTACCAGTCGGTGTTCGGGGGCGAGCTCGAGATCGAGACGTTCGGCGAGAGCGAGATCGACCACCACCCGGACGACGCCGATCTCGTGCTGCACGCCGTGCTCGAGACGCCCGACGGCATGGTGCTGATGGCGAGCGACACCCCGCAGGGCGTGCCCTACGACGGCGCGGGCGGCCACTCGATCTCGATCAGCGGCGACGAGGAGGAGGACCTCACCGAGTGGTGGGAGGCCCTCTCGGAGGGCGGAACCATCGTGCTGCCGCTGTCCGAGCCCGACTGGGGCGGGCTGTTCGGCATGCTCACCGACCGCTTCGGCGTGAAGTGGATGATCTCGATCCTCGACGAGGAGGACTTCGAGGAGGACGAGGAGGACGACGACGAGGACTTCGAGGACCTCGAGGACGAGGAGCAGTAGCGGCCGTCGCCCGAACGGATGAGGCGCCCCCGCGGGGGCGCCTCATCCGTTCTCAGAACTCCTCGTGCGTGAGCGGGTCGCCGTCCCAGAGGCGTCCGCGCTCGAGGGCCGAGATCGCCTCGACGTGCTCGTCGTCGAGCGTGAAGTCGAACACGTCGGCGTTCTCGCGCTGGCGGTCCGGATCCGCCGACTTCGGGATGGGCGTCGAGCCGAGCTGCACGTGCCAGCGCAGCACGACCTGCGTCGGGCTCACCTGATACACCTCTGCGAGGTCGGTGATGAGCTGCTCGGTCAGCAGCTCGCTGCGCCGCGCGAGCGGGCTCCAGCTCTCGGTGCGGATGCCGTGCTCGGCGTGGAACGCGCGCAACGCGGTCTGCGGGAAGTACGGGTGCAGCTCGACCTGGTTCACGGCCGGGACGACGCCGGTCTCGTCGATCAGGCGCTGCAGCATCTCCTCGGTGAAGTTCGAGACGCCGACCGAGCGCACGAGCCCCTCGTCGCGCAGCGCGATCATGCCCTTGAACGTGTCGACGTACTTGTCGACGCTCGGGTTGGGCCAGTGGATGAGCAGCAGGTCGATGCGGCCGAGGCCGATCGTGGCGTTGGACTCGCGGCCGCTCGCGATCGCCTCGTCGTAGCCGTGGTGGCGGCCGGGGATCTTCGTGGTGACGACGATCTCGTCGCGGTCGATCCCGCTGCGGCGCACGGCCTCGCCGACCTCGTGCTCGTTGCCGTAGTTGACCGCGGTGTCCAGCACGCGGTAGCCGGTCTGGATGCCGGCCTCGATGGCCGCGATGCCCTCCTCCCCGGTCAGCTTGTAGGTGCCGAGGCCGAGCTCGGCGAACGCGGTGCCGTCGTTGAGCGTGATCCGGGGGATGTCGATGGTCGCCATGCCCCGAGCCTAACGGCGGCGAGGGGCCGCGGGCCCAGGTCGGCGACCAGCCAGCGCGCGATCGCGGTGTGGCCCGCGTCGGCGCCCTGACCCCCGTCGATCTCGGCGACCCAGTCCTCCCAGCCGCGGCCGGTGTTCGTGCGGACCGTGGCGTCGTCCACCAGCGGCTGGTGGACCCATTCGGTGCTCATGCGCACGAGCCTACTGAGCGGGCGCCGGCGCCCCGCGGACCGCCAGGATCGCGTCGAGCAGCGCGTCGGCGACCTCGCGCTTGCTGCCGCTCGCGGTCGCGACGGGCGCGTCGTCCGGGCCGATGACCGTGACCGTGTTGTCGGCGCGCTCGAAGCCCGCCTCCCAGCCGACCTCGTTGACCGCGAGCAGGTCGGCGCCCTTGCGGCGGCGCTTGCGGATGCCGCGCTCGAGCACGGTCTCGTCGGCGGTCGGCATCTCGGCCGCGAAGCCCACGACGGTCTGGCCCGGACGGCGCGCGGCCGCGAGCCCGCTGAGGATGTCGGCGTTCTCGACCAGCTCGAGCGTGGGCTTGCCGTCCTCCTTGGCCAGCTTGTGGTCGGCCACGTCGGCGACGCGATAGTCGGCCACCGCGGCGGTCATCACGATCACGTCCGCGTCGCCGGCGAGGGCGGTCATCCGCTCCCCCAGCTCGGCGGCCGTGCCGGCCCGCTCGATCCGGATGCCCGGATGCGCGACCGCGGGCGCCGCGACCGACTCGTCGACGTGCGCGGCGACCAGCGTGACCTCGGCGCCGCGATCCGCGGCGGCGAGCGCGATGGCGACACCCTGCCGGCCGCTCGACCGGTTGCCGAGGAAGCGGACGGGATCGATGGGCTCGCGCGTGCCGCCCGTCGAGACCACGAAGCGCAGGCCCGCGAGATCGCGCCGCGACTGCAGGATCCGGCCGATCTCGGCGTGGATGGCCTCGGGCTCGCTCATCCGGCCGGGGCCGACGTCGTCGCCCGTCAGCTGCCCGCTGTCGGGACCGATCATCCGGATGCCGCGCGCGGCGAGCGTCGCGATGTTCGCCTGCGTGGCCGCGTGCTGCCACATCTCGGTGTGCATCGCGGGAGCGATCAGCACGGGCGCGCGCGTGGCGAGCAGCGTCGTGCCGAGCAGGTCGCCCGCCAGGCCCGCGGCCATCTTCGCGATCGTGTTCGCCGAGGCAGGGGCGACGACCACGAGGTCGGCGTTCTGGCCGAGCGCGACGTGCCGCACCTGCGCCACGTCGTCGTGCACCGACGTCGTCACGGGGTGGCGGCTGATCGCCTCCCAGGTCGGCTGACCGACGAAGCGCAGCGCGTCGTCGGTCGGCACGACGTGCACCTCGTGCCCGTCCTTCACCAGCAGCCGCACGAGCTGCACGGTCTTGTACGCGGCGATGCCGCCGGTCACGCCCACGACGATGTTCACGCCTTCATTGTGGCTCACGCCCCTCGACGCCCCGCGGCATCACCCTGTGGTCGTCGAGCGGAGCGAAGCGGAGTCGAACGGGCTGAGCGAGCGCGGCGAGTCGAAGCCGAGGCCCGCGCGGGACCCGAGAATGGGATCCATGTGCACCGTGATCGTCCGCGTCCCGGAGTCCTCGGCGGAGCCCGTGCGCCTGCTCGCGGTGCGGGACGAGGATCCGAACCGGCCGTGGAACCCGCTCGGCGCGTGGTGGCCGGACCGGCCCGGGCTCGTGGGCGTGCAGGACCGGCTCGCGGGCGGCGCCTGGCTCGCCGCCGAGGGCGGCCGGCTGGCGGTGCTCCTGAACCGGGCGGGGTACCCCGAGGGACTGGATGCCGCCGAGCTCGAGTCGCGCGGCGGGATCGTGCTGGCCTCGGTCGCCGGGTCGTCGCCCGAGGGCGCGCCGCGCACGCTCGGGTTCAACCTGGTCGAGGTCGACGGCGCCGAGGTGCGGGTGACGTCCTGGGACGGCGCCGAGCTGCGCCGCGAGACCCTCGCCCCGGGCACGCACATGCTGGCGCACGACGGCGTCGACGACCCCGCGACCCCGCGCATCGCGGCGTGGCATGAGGCCTTCGAGCAGGCCCCGACCGACGGGGACGCCGCCTGGTGGCGCCCGTGGCTCGACGTGCTGGGCCGCACGGCCGAGCTGCCGCCGACCGATGACCGCGCGATCGTGCGCGACAACCATCCGCACGGCTACCCGACCGTGTCGCTGCTCGCGTGCGTCGCGTCGATCCAGGACGGCCGCGCGGATGTGCGCTACGCGCCGCTGGACCGTCCCGGCCTCTGGAACCCGCTCGCCTTCGACTGAGCCGCGGCCCGATTTGCGCCGACTCCCGGCGCTCGTGATACACATGTCCTGACCACACGGGGGCCTCGGAAGAGGCTGAGACCGGGCTGACACCGCCCGAGACCGTCGAACCTGATCCGGCTCGTACCGGCGTAGGAAGTGAGGACAGCCCATGGTGGCGCGCACTCTCCCGACATCCATCCCTCCCGTCGATCCCGCCGCTCCCGGCGACGCATCCGCTGAAGAGCACGGGACCGAACAGCACCCCTCCCACTCGCTCGCGTGGGTCGAGGACGCCGCGCACGGCATCCGCGTCCCCGTGACCGAGATCGCGCTCGAGGACTCACCCGACGGCACGCCCAACCCGCCGCTGCGCGTGTACCGCACGGCAGGTCCCGGCAGCGTGCCCGAGCGCGGCCTGCCGCCGCAGCGTGCCGAGTGGATCGCCGCGCGCGACGACACCGAGCCGTACGAGGCGCGCGGGCACCGGCTGAGCGACGACGGCCGCGCGGCGGTGCGCCGCGGCGCGCCCTCGCAGCGCTGGGCGGGCGCGAAGCCCGAGCCGCGCCGTGCCAAGCCGGGCCGCACCGTGACGCAGATGCACTACGCCCGCCGCGGGATCATCACCCCCGAGATGCGGTACGTGGCGCTGCGCGAGCAGTGCGACGTCGAGCTCGTGCGCAGCGAGGTCGCGGCCGGGCGGGCGATCATCCCCAGCAACATCAACCACCCCGAGTCCGAGCCGATGATCATCGGCAAGGCCTTCCTCGTGAAGATCAACGCGAACATCGGCAACTCGGCCGTGACGAGCTCGATCGCCGAGGAGGTGTCGAAGCTGCAGTGGGCGACCAAGTGGGGCGCCGACACGCTCATGGACCTGTCGACCGGCAACGACATCCACACGACGCGCGAGTGGATCATCCGGAACTCGCCGATCCCGATCGGGACGGTTCCGATCTACCAGGCGCTCGAGAAGGTCGACGGCGACGCGAGCGCGCTGACGTGGGAGATCTACCGCGACACCGTGATCGAGCAGTGCGAGCAGGGCGTCGACTACATGACCGTGCACGCCGGCGTGCTGCTGCGCTACGTGCCGCTGACGGCCGACCGCGTGACGGGCATCGTGTCGCGCGGCGGATCGATCATGGCCGGATGGTGCCTGGCGCACCACCGCGAGAACTTCCTGTACGAGCACTTCGACGAGCTGTGCGAGATCTTCGCGCAGTACGACGTCGCGTTCTCGCTGGGCGACGGCCTGCGCCCCGGATCGATCGCGGACGCGAACGACGCCGCCCAGTTCGCCGAGCTCGACACGCTCGCGGAGCTGACCCGCCGCGCGTGGGCGCACGACGTGCAGGTCATGGTCGAGGGACCCGGCCACGTGCCGCTGCACCTCGTGCGCGAGAACGTCGAGCGCCAGCAGGAGCTGTGCGACGGCGCCCCGTTCTACACGCTGGGCCCGCTGGTCACCGACATCGCGCCCGGCTACGACCACATCACGTCGGCGATCGGCGCGACCGAGATCGCCCGCTACGGCACCGCCATGCTCTGCTACGTCACCCCGAAGGAGCACCTCGGCCTGCCCGACCGCGACGACGTCAAGACCGGCGTGATCACCTACAAGATCGCGGCGCACGCCGCCGACCTCGCCAAGGGCCACCCGGGCGCGATCGCGCGCGACGACGCGCTGTCGAAGGCGCGGTTCGAGTTCCGCTGGCGCGACCAGTTCGCGCTCGGCCTCGACCCGGTCACGGCGCAGGAGTTCCACGACGAGACACTGCCGGCCGAGCCCGCCAAGACCGCGCACTTCTGCTCGATGTGCGGCCCGAAGTTCTGCTCGATGCGCATCTCGCAGGACATCCGCGACACGTACGGAGACGCCGCGGCGCAGGCCGCGGTCGCGGGCATGGCCGAGAAGAGCGCCGAGTTCGCCGCCTCCGGCGGACAGGTCTACCTTCCGGCTCCCGCGCTGCGTGCGGAGGCGGCCCGATGAGGGCGGCCGGTGCCGTCGCGCTGGCGGCGCTCGCGCTCACCCTGGCCGGATGCGCCGCGGCGCCCGCGGCGGGCGATGCCGCAGCCGGGCGGGGCGAGCCGGTGGTCGTGCGGGTCAACGACCCGGGCAACCAGGGCCCGCTGGCGGTCGCGAAGAAGACCGGCGAGCTCGCCGAGGCGTTCGCGGAGGTCGGCGCCGAGCTCGAGTGGGTCGACGGCGAGTACGCGTTCACGGCCAACGTGCCGCTGTTCAACGCGGGGCAGCTGGATGTCGCGAACGCCGCATTCGCGCCGATCGCTGGCGCGACCGCCAAGGGCCTGCCCGTGAAGATCGTGTCGGTGCAGCGCCGCGAGGTGCTGACCGAGAACGCGGGCATCGTGGCGGCCCCCGGATCCGGCATCGAGACGATCGAGGACCTGGTGGGCCGCCGTGTCGCCGTCAACGCCGGCGGCAAGGGCGAGTACCTGCTGCTCGACGCGCTCGAGCAGGTGGGGATCCCGTTCGACGCGGTGGAGCGCGTCGCGCTGCAGCCGTCGGACGGCGTCGCGGCGTTCGCGTCCGGGCAGATCGACGCGTGGAGCACGTTCAGCGACTACTTCGCGCAGGCGGCCCGCACCGGCACGGTGCTCGCGACCGAGCGCTCGCTCGACGCGGTCGACGACAACGTGTACGCGTTCCGGTCCGAGCTGATCGACGCGCATCCCGAGATCGGCGTCGCGTTCGTCGAGACGCTGCAGGAGCTGCTCGACCGCCAGCACGAGGACCCCGAGGCCTTCCTCAACGTGTTCGAGAAGACCGGCCCCACCGCGCTCGTAGGCGACGCGTACGACAACGAGCTGCGCGAGCTGCAGGGGCGCTACGAGGTGCACGTCCCCGGGCCGGCCGACGCCGAGCGGCTCCAGCGCGTGCTGGACCTGTTCCGCCGGGCGGGGGTCATCCAGACCGACCTCGACCCGTGGGACCTGCTGGCCGACCTCGACGGCTGACCCGCGATGACGACGCTCGTCGCTCCGCGCCCGCTCGCCGCCGCCGCGCCGGCACGGTCCGGGTGGCGCCCCGTGCGCCGCGCGGCCGTGCCGGTGGGCCTGGTGGCGGCGTGGGCGCTCGTGTCGGCGGCAGGATGGGCGCCCGCCGCCGTGCTCCCCGGCCCCGCCGCGGTGGTCGCCGCCGCGGCCGAGATCGCCGGATCCGGCATGCTCGGCACGTACCTGCAGGCGTCGCTGCTGCGCATCGCGGCCGGCGTCGGGGTCGGCGCCGGAGCGGGACTCGTGCTCGGGCTCCTCGCCGGGGTGTCGACGCTCGGCGAGGAGCTCGTCGACTCGACCCTGCAGATCCTGCGCGCCGTGCCGTTCCTCGCGATGATCCCGCTGTTCATCGCGTGGTTCGGCATCGACGAGCCGTTCAAGGTCGCGGTGATCGCGTTCGCGGTCGTGGTGCCGATGTACACCTACACGTTCCTCGCCGTGCGGGCGATCGACGCGAAGGTCCTCGAGGCCGCGCGCTGCTTCGACGTGACCGGCGCGCGGCTCGTGGCGGGCGTCGTCCTGCCCCAGGCGCTGCCGGGCATCCTGATGGCGGTGCGCGTGTGCCTCGCGGTCGCCGTCACCGCCCTCGTCGCGGCCGAGAACGTCGGCACCCGCGAGGGAATCGGCTACCTGGTCGCGATGGCGCGCGAGTACAACCGCGTCGACCACCTGTTCGTGTGCCTCGTGCTGTACGCGCTGCTCGGGGTCGCGTTCGACGCGCTCGTGCGGGTCGCGGAGGCGGCGCTGCTGCCGTGGCGGCCGCGGGTGGCGCGGTGAGCGCGGGCGCGGCGGTGTCGACCGTCGCGATGGAGACCGCCGCGGCATGCATCACGGGGCTGCGCAAGCAGTACGCCGGGCGTGCCGTGCTCGACGGCCTCGACCTGACGCTCCGGCGCCGCGAGTTCACGGCGCTGCTCGGGCCGAGCGGCACCGGCAAGTCGACGCTGCTGCGCATCCTGCAGGGGCTGGAGACGCCCGACGCCGGCACGGTGCGCGTGCCGCCGAGGGTGACGAGTGTGTTCCAGGAGCCGCGGCTCGTGCTGTCGCTGCGCGTGCTCGGCAACGTGACGCTCGGCCTCCCGCGCACGGCGCCCCACCGCGCGGCGGCGCGCGAGGCGCTCGCCGAGGTGGGCCTCGCCGGCCGCGAGCGGGACTGGCCCGCGACTCTGTCGGGCGGCGAGGCGCAGCGCGTGGCGCTCGCCCGGGCGCTGGTGCGGGATCCCGAGCTGCTGCTGCTCGACGAGCCGTTCGCCGCGCTCGACGCCCTGACGCGCCGCCGGATGCACGGCACGGTCGCCGAGCTGGTCGCCCGCCACGCGCCGGCCGTGCTCATGGTCACGCACGACGTCGACGAGGCGATCGCCCTCGCCGACCGGATCCTGGTGCTGCGGGACGGCCGGCTGGTCGCCGACGAGGTCGTCGACGAGGCAGGGGACGCGGGGGCCCTGCGCCGTCGCATCCTCGGCCTGCTCGGCGCGGACCCCGCCCCCGGCGAGCCGACGTAGCCTGGAGGGGTGGGCGATCGGCCGGATCCGCGTCAGGAGGCGGCCCGCTACCTCGCGGAGCGGGACCTGCCGCCGGAGCAGCGCGGCCAGAGCGAGGAGCGCACGCCGACCTGGTCGACGCCCGAGGAGCGCGCGGCCGTCGTCGAGCAGGCGATCCAGCAGGCCATCCGCCGCGGCGACTTCGACGACCTCCCCGGCGCCGGCAAGCCCCTGACGGGCCTCGGCCAGAGCCACGACCCGGACTGGTGGATCCGGCAGAAGATCGAGCGCGAGAACCTGCGCGGGCTCGCGCCGCCCGCCCTCGCCCTGCGGGTCGAGGACGCCGAGCTCACCGAGCGCCTGGACGGAATGCACCGCGAGAGCGACGTGCGCGAGACGCTCGAGGACTTCAACCGGCGGGTGAAGTACGCGCGGCTGCAGCTGCTCGGCGGCCCGCCGGTCGTGACCGCGCTGCGCGACGTCGACGCCGAGGTCGCCGCGTGGCACGAGCGCCGCGAGGCCCGCGCCCGCGCCGCGCGCGAGGCGGCGGCCCGCGCCGAGGCCGAGGCGCCCCGCCGCCGCGGCTTCTGGCGCCGCCGCGCGCGCTGAGCCGGTCATCGAGCCCGCGCGAGGAGAAACAACTTATCTTTCTTCCGGCGCGCCGAGACGCGTCGCCAGCATGAGTCCTGTCGGCCCGCCGGGGGCCGGGAAAGAGGACTCCTGTGAAGATCATGAAGCGACTCGCGGCCCTGGCCGCCGCGCTGTTCGTCGGCCTCTCGGTGCTCATGGCGAGCCCCGCGACCGCCGCGCAGCCCGCCACCCCGACGACCGCCGCCGCGTCGCTCACCGGCGCCGGCGCGGTCGCCGCGATCGGATCGCGCATCCTCCCGATGGAGGCCGGCGAGGGCCACGTCTCGATCCCCGCCCGCTACGTCTACAACCCGAACACGACCTACCAGCGCACGCTGCACGACTACTGCACCAAGTCCCCCGACGCGTTCGGCTCGGCCGACTTCCGCGGCCCGTGCGCCCGCCACGACCTCTGCATCATGGACCGCGACGTCTCGCGCGCCACGTGCGACAGCCGCTTCCTCTCGAACCTCCGGCAGGAGTGCAACCACGCGTACGACCGCTGGTGGGAGAGCGGCACGCGCGCGACCTGCAACGCCACGGCCTACACCTATTACGGCGTGGTGCGCGCGTCGACCTGGTTCTAGGGCGTCCGCCGTCAGACCAGGACGGCCCCGGACGTCGCCTCGTGCGGCCCCGGGTCCGTCTCGCGTGCCGGGCCCGCATCGACCGGCGCCGCGCACGGATCCGGCTCCATGAACGCCGCCATGAGCCCTCGCACCGCGACCGCGAACAGGGTCCAGCGGCCGGACGGCAGGTCGTGTCCCTCCGCGATCTCCACGACCGGATGATCGAGCCCCTCGAGGGCATGGATCGCGAACCCCTCGCCCAGCGCCGCCATCGCGGCCGTGAAGTGCTCCAGCGTGAGCGGCGCGCGCATCCGGTAGCCGTACACGCCCATCAGACGGCCGTAGAACCGGGCGAACTCCGCGATGGATTCCTCGTGGCGCTGCCGGCTCGCCTCGCGCAGCTCGGGCCACGTCGTCGCGGTCGCCCGCAGCGCGAGCGCGATGAGGAACGCCTGCGCATCGCGCGCGCAGCGATCCCCCGCCGCCCGCGTCGCGCCGGCCACGTGGGTCTCGGCCGCGGCGCGGATCACGTCGTCGAGCGGGGCCCGACGGGCAACCAGCTCCCCGACCGCCGACGCGGCGCCCTCGACCGGCGACGCGAGACGCAGGCGAACCATCGCGACCGCGAGATCCCTCTGGTAGTCGGTCTGGTCGGCCCAGAGCCGGTAGGCCGCTCCGGTCGTCAGGCCCGCGCGGCGGAGCACATCCTGCAGCCGGATGTGCTGCACGCCGGCGGCGGCTCCCCGCTCGAACAGCATCTGGAGGCCGACCTTCAGCAGCAGGGCCCGGGTCTCGTCACCGGTTCGACGTCTCACGCGCCCATCCTGTCAACCGCCCGCCGCCCGGGCGAGGGCAGGACCGCCCGGGCCGGTCTGCCCGGTGTGTTCTGCCCGTCCGGCGGCGCGATAGTCTCGGGCGCGAACGGAGGTCCACCATGAGCCCGCAGCAGGTCGACGTCCTCGTGATCGGCGAGGCGCTCATCGACATCGTCGAGTCCGAGACCGGCGCGGTCGAGCACGTCGGCGGCAGCCCCGCGAACGTCGCGCTCGGACTCGGGCGCCGCGGCGTGGACGTCGCGCTGCTCGCGCAGATCGGCGACGACGAGCGCGGCCGCGCGATCACGCAGCGCCTCACCGAGTCGGGGGCGCGCGTGCTGCCCGAGTCGACGACCGGCCGCCCGACCTCCACCGCGCTCGCCCGCATCGCGGCCGACGGCGCCGCCGAGTACGAGTTCGACATCGCGTGGGACGCCGTGCCGCCCGTGGACCTCGCGCCGCGGCTCGTGCACACCGGCTCGATCGCGGCGTTCCTCGAACCCGGCGCGTCTTCCGTGCGCGACCTCCTGGCGCGGACCGAGGCGGCCGATGTGACGTTCGATCCGAACATCCGGCCCGCGCTCGTGGGCGCGCACGACGACGCCTTCGCGGCGTTCGAGGCGATCGCGCGCCTGTCGACCGTGGTGAAGATGAGCGACGAGGACGCCGCCTGGCTGTACCCGGGGCGCTCGGTCGACGAGGTGCTCGACGCGGTGCTCGCCCTCGGCCCGCGCCTGGCCGCCGTCACGCGGGGCGCGGACGGCGCGACGCTCGCCACCGCCGCCGACCGGATCGCGGTGCCGCCCGTGCAGGTGCGCGCGGTCGACACGATCGGAGCGGGCGACACGTTCATGGCCTCGCTCGTCCACTCCACGCTGAGCCTGGCCGGCAGGACGCCCGACCGCGCCGCGCTCGAGCGCATCGGCGCGGACGCCGTGCGCGCCGCGGCGATCACGGTGTCGCGCGCGGGCGCCGACCTCCCCTGGGCGAACGAGCTGGGCTGAGCCCGCGGGAGCCGTCCCGGATCGGCTGAGCCGTCCACCCGGCTGATCCATCCGGGTCGCGCACACCTGCGTGTCCGTCCACCGGCACCGGCGTTCTCGGATCCGCGGCCGTCGCCCGCGCGTTCCCCGCGCGTCGCCGCCTGCTCTCCGCGCGTTCACCCGCCGCCACCACAGTGAGCGAGGGCCCGCCCCTCCCCCGCGTTTCGCGCTGTACCGCGTGCCCGTCCCCCGATGCGCAAGAGGAAGGACGACGCGCCGATGCGGTCGATCACCCGTGGCCCCGCCCGAGGTCTCCGAGGCCCCGATCTCCGCCGGATCCGCGGCGTCGCCGCCGCCGCGGCCGCCGCGACGGCGGTCATCCTGCCGCTCGCGATCGCCCCCGCGGCGCACGCCGCGCCGGTCGCGCGAGCCGCCAAGCCGACCCCGCCGCCGGCCGCGGCCGCTCCGACGCTGACGCCCGAGGACGGCGCCTGGCTCGAGGGAACGGTGACGGTCGCGTCCGACGCCACCGCGGCCGGCGACCCGGTCACGGCGCTGACGATCGACGGGGCGCCGCTCGACGCGACCACGACCTACGGCGTCTCGCACCTGAGCTTCGACATCGGCAGCAACTCCGCGGCCGTGTCGTACGGCAACTGGATCGTCGTCAACGGGCACCGGATCGACCAGGACCGCACGTGGGTCTCGGAGCGCGTCGACATCCCGGTGCCCAACGAGTGGCTCGTCATGGGCGAGAACATCGTCGAGATCCACGCCGGAACGGCCGACACGGCCTGCGGCGTGAACTACGACGACTTCCAGATCACCGACGTCGGTCTCGAGCTGCTCGGCGAGGTCGCCGACGGCGAGGAGAACCCGTTCACGTTCGCCTTCGGCGACGGCGACTGCGGCACGCAGCCGAACGACATCACGGAGGCGACGCTGTCGTTCTTCGTGCAGGGCGACCCGCGCGCGTCCACGGGCCTGTCGGCCGAGCTCGACACGCGCTCGCTCGCCAACGGCGCACACGAGATCGCCGCGACCACGCAGGCCGGCGGCGCCGTGACCCACGCCGTCACCGTCAACAACGCCACGGTCGGCGCGCCGCGCATCGCGCCCGAGGACGGCACGCTCGCGCGCGGCGTCCAGACCGTCTCTGCCTCGCAGCCCGCGGCCTCGGAGGGCGGCGTCGCGTCGCTCACGGTCGACGGCGCCGAGGCGCCGGCAACCGAGACGCTCGGCACGGGCGCGTCCACCTTCCGCTTCGACGTGGGCTCCAACTCGATCGAGCACCGCTACCAGAACCACCTGCTGGTCAACGGGCACAAGGTCGACATTCTCGGCGACTGGGTGAGCCAGCGCGTGGAGGTCCCGGTGCCGAACCGGTACCTCGTGCCGGGTGCGAACACGATCGAGGTCGTGGCGGGCGACATCAGCTCGAGCTGCGGCGCGAACCTCGACGACTTCGCGATCTCGAACCTCGAGCTCGAGGTGACCGCGGGCACCGCGACCGGCGAGGGCGTCGCCGCCGCGTATTCCATGGGCGACGGCTCGTGCGGCACGTCCACGACCGCGCTGCCGAGCGTCGAGACGGCCTGGTCGATCGACGCCCCGGGCGTCTCGACCCTGCCGACGCTCGGATCGGGCGAGGCCACCATCAGCTTCGACGTGGGCGCCAACTCGATCGACCCGCAGTTCCTGAACCGCATCTTCGTCAACGGCAACCGCTACACGATCGGCGACCTGTTCGTCGGCGAGCGCGCCCACATCGTGGTCCCGAACGAGTGGCTGCTGCCCGGCTGGAACACGATCGAGGTCGTCACGGGCACGACCGAGACCGGATGCAACCGCGACGACTTCACGATCTCGAACGTCGCGCTCGAGCCCGCCGGCGGCACGGCGACGCCGCAGCGTCCCAAGACGTCGTACGCGATGGGCGACGGCAACTGCGGCTCGAACATCAACCTGTTCCGCGAGGTCGACCTGCACTTCGTGGTCGAGGGCGCCGGCGCACAGGGCCTGCGCGCGGATCTCGACACCACCCGGATCCCGGACGGCGAGCACACGATCGCGGCCGCGTCCACGACCGGCGAGACCGCGACCCGCACGCTGCTCACCGACAACACCGCGCCCGAGGTCGCCGCCAGCACCCCGGCCGCGGCCGCCACCATCACGGCGGCGGTCGCGCTCGACGTGCAGCTCGACGACGCCACGGGCCTGATGGGCACCCCCGAGCTCACGCTCGACGGCGAGCCGATCTCGCTCGGCGACCCGATCGGCCCCGGCCTCATCGCGGGCGACCACACCATCGCCGTGACCGCGACGGACGCGCTCGGCAACTCCGCGACGCGCGAGATCGTGCTCGCCTCGGCGGGCATCCCGGATGTCCCCGCGGGCCTCGCGCCGGCGAGCGGCACGCGCGACGTCGGCGACGCCGTCACGCTCGAGGCGACGGTCGCCGAGCCCGATGGCGGCGACGTCACGGCCACGTTCACGCAGGCCGAGATCCTCACCCCCAACCAGGCGTGGCAGGGCAGCGCGACCGAGGTTCCGACCACGCTGCGCGTGCCCGGAGAGCAGGCCGCCGGCGACACCACGGCGCTCGCCCCGGGCGACGGGCGCACGCTCGACTCCCCCGCCGGCCGCGACGTGGCGTTCCAGCGCTTCGACGTGCAGGTCAAGGGCCGCGTCGCCGAGCCGGTGCTGCGCTGGGAGGGCGAGATCGACCCGACCCGCGTCGTGTCGCTGCGCGCCTGGAACCTGCAGACCAAGGCGTGGGACGTGCTCGCGAGCGCCCGCGGCGCGGTCGAGGGCACCACGGAGCTGTCGGCCATCGTCGACCAGCGCTACATCGACGGCCAGCAGGTGCACGCCATGGTCACGGGCGAGGACCCCTTCGCCGACGAGATCGACCCGGGCGAAGAGGGCTTCGCCGACCCGGCCTCGTACGACTTCTCGATCGCGCACTTCACCGACACGCAGTACCTGTCGGAGGGCGCGGTCGAGCAGGAGACCGCGGCCGAGCGCGCGATCTGGGAGAAGGCGTACGGCGACACCACGCGCTGGATCGCCGACAACGCGGCCGAGCGCAGGATCGAGTACGTCGCGCACACGGGCGACATCATCGAGAACAACATCCGGACGCCCGCGACCGAGGCCATGCTGCAGCAGGTCATGGGCGAGTTCGAGGTCTCGAGCGAGCAGCAGGCCATCCTGGATGAGGCGGGCGTCACCAACCAGGTGATCGCCGGCAACCACGACAACCGCTCGGGCACCGAGAACGGCGCCGGCGCGCTGTTCAACGAGTTCTACGGGCCCGACCGCTACCAGGCGGCGGACGACCAGTGGATCGACGCGGAGTACGGCGGCCCGTGGCGGGAGGGCGACAACCAGAACAACTACACGCTGTTCTCGGCCGGCGGCATCGACTTCGTCGCGGTCGGCCTCTCGTACGGCGTCACGCGCGAGGAGTCGGACTGGGCCGACTCGATCTTCAAGCGCTACCCCGACCGCAACGGCATCCTGCTCTCGCACGACTACCTCGCCGCGAGCTCGCAGCGCGACGGGCGCGACTCGTGGTTCGCCGCCCCGGACGGATCGATGCTGTTCAAGACGATCGTCGAGGACAACCCCAACGTGTTCCTCATCCTCGCCGGGCACATCCACGGCGTGGGCACGAACGTCAAGCCCGAGGTGGGCCAGGTGAGCCACGGGGTCGTCGAGCTGCTCGCCGACTACCAGGCCTACACGGTCACGGCCGAGGAGCTGGGGCTCACCGAGATCGGCGGCTACGCGCCGACCGACCGCCTGCGGTTCGGCGCGAGCTACCTGCGCCTGCTGCAGTTCGACGTGGACCGCGGCGAGATGATGATCGACACCTACTCGCCGTTCCTCGACGACTTCGGGGCGGGCGAGTACGACCCGGCGCTGCGCTACGGCCCGGAGGCCGACAACATGGTGCTGCCGGTCGACATCACGACCCGCACGACCAGCTTCCGCACCGACGCGATCGCGCTCTACAACCCGATCGCGGTGATCGGCGAGGACGTCGCCCCGTCGGGCGGCACGGCCTCGGTCGAGTGGACGCGACTGCAGCCGGAGAAGACGTACGCGTGGTTCGTCGTGGCGACCTCCGAGGCGGGCGCCCGCTCGGCCTCGCTGCCGAACGTCTTCACGACGGCGCCGGAGGCGGAGGCCACGCCGACGCCGACCCCGACACCGGAGCAGACGCCGGAGTCCACGCCGACGCCGGAGCCGACGCCCACGCCGGAGAGCACGACGCCGGCCCCCACCCCGACGCCGACGCTGACGCCCACGCCGACGCCCTCGGTGACGCCCGCGCGGGAGTGATCCGCACCGCCCCGCGGTGAGACCGCATCCGGCCCGCGGGCTCAGGCGTCGAGCAGGCCGGAGTCGGCGAGGAGAGCCAGGACCTCGGCGCGCGAGGACACGCCGAGCTTGCGGTAGACCGACTTCAGCTGCGTCTTGATGGTGTTGCCCGACACGCCCAGTGCCTTCGCGATCTCGCCGTTGGACTCCGTCGGCCGTGCCGCCACGGCCCGCACGACCGCGAGCTCACGCGGCGTCAGCGGGGCGGGCGACCGCGGTGCCGCCGACGGCGGCAGGGCCTCGAGCAGCGCCGACAGCTCGGGCGGCGTGTCGTCCCCGAAGGCGGCCAGCGCGAGCTCCCGCAGATCCGCCGGCGGCACGATCAGGAGCGGAGCCGGCAGCTCGTGGACGGCGACGAGCGAGAGCGCGTCGGCGAACGCGGCGACGGCCTCGTCCTGCCGTCCCGCCCGGAGTGCGAGGGCCGCGTGGATCACCCGCATCTGGATGTCGCAGTACGGCCACTCGGCGATCTCGTCGATCGTGACCGCGGCGTCGACCGCGGCCTCCTCGGAGTCCCCGAGCGCGAGGTTCGCACCGGCGCGCGCGGCGGAGATCCATACCCGGTACGGCCCATCCGGCACCAGGTTCTGCGCGGCGGCGAACGGCCGGTCGGCGCGGAGGTCGAGATAGGCGGGCACCAGCTGCGCGACCAGCCGGCCGACGACGCTGCGCGCCGGATGACCCGCGACCAGGCGCTCGAAGCCGGCGCGCGCCTCCGCGCCGCCGGCCCCGCCCTGCCCGAGCCAGAGCGCGCGCAGTCCCGACACGAAGACGTCGGCGTCGATCGAGGGCACGAGGCCGCACTCGTCGAGGAGCCGGATCGCGGTCGCGAGATCGAGCCGCCACCCGGCGAGCACGGCCGACGCGAATCTCGCGGCCATCGGCACATCCGGATCTCCGGTGTTCGCGCGGTGGAGCGCCGTGGCGCGGTCGATCCACAGGCGGACGGCGACCGTGCGCCCTGCGAGCGCATGCGCGGCGGCGAGCTCGCCGGCGGCCTCGACCGAGGTGCCGTGGTGACCGTAGGCGATGCCCCATCCGTACGCGCTCTCGAGCAGCGTGTGGGTCTCGGCGTCATCGCCGCTCGCCCGGACGGCGCGCGCCCACTCGAGCAGCAGCCCCGGCAGCGCGGGTCCGATCCCGGCCCTGCGCTCGGGCGTGAGCAGGCGGAAGAGCGCGGGATTCGAGCGGCTTCGGGAGGCGATCGCGCGGAACGAGAATCCGGACGAATGCGAGCGCGTTCTGCGCACCACCCTCGGCATCTGCGGTCGCGTCGAGGGACATCCCGCGAGTTCCGAGACCGACACGGCATCGTCGTTCGCCGGAGCCACCGAGCCCCGGGGCGTAGCCGACACGACACGAGAAGAACCGGTCACGAAAAAGTAACGGCGAGCCCTTGTGTGCCGTTATCTGCCCGTTATAGAGTCGCTTCACCGGCAGCTGTTTTGCTGTGGCGGCTGCCGGGACATGTGATTGCAGGACACTCTTGGTGCAAGGGACAGGGGGCCTGTCGGATGCCTCTCCGACAGGCCCCTCACCATGTCCGGATGTCGGCCGACAGGGCCGTCCGGATACGCTGGGGTCATGGCTGATCGCAGGCTCGCCGTCGAGGCGTGGGAGAGCCTGTTCCGCGCGCAGCACGAGATCCTCGCGGAGTTCGCGGAGGACTTCAGCGCCACCGAGCTGACGCAGCCCGAGTACGACGTGCTGCTCACCGTCACGCGCGGCGAGGACATGTCGTCGAGGCTGCGCGACGTGACCGCCAACATGCTCATCAGCCAGCCGAGCGTTTCCCGGCTCGTCGACCGGATGGTCGCGCGCGGCCTCCTGACCAAGTGCGCCGACCCGCAGGACGGCCGCGGCGCGATCGTCACCGCCACCGAGAAGGGCGCGCGCGCGTTCCGCGTCGTCGCGACGAACCACGGCCGCTCGATCGCCGAGCGGATGTCGGTGCTGTCCGAGGACGAGCTGCGGACACTGCTCGGCCTCACGCGCAAGCTCCGCGGCGACCGCGCCGACCAGTGAGAGGCCGTTCGCTCAGAGCGAACAAGCCCGCGCATCGATTCCGGAAAGCAGAGAAGGCCCCCGCCGAAGCGGGGGCCTTCTCATCACTGGGGTCTGCTGAACGAAGTGGTGACAGTTTCGGTTAGGCCGCGAGGGCCAGGTTCTGGTTCATGATGGTCTCGAACTCGATCGGCGTCAAWCGGCCCAGACGGGCTTGCCGGCGGCGTCGGTGGTAGGTCCGCTCGATCCAGGTCACGATCGCGACGCGCAGCTGTTCTCGGTTGGCCCAGGCGCGGCGGTCGAGGACGTTCTTCTGCAGCAGGCTGAAGAACGACTCCATCGCGGCGTTGTCGCCCGCAGMGCCGACTCGGCCCATCGATCCGACGAGCCCGTGACGGGTGAGCGCGCGGGCGAAGCGCCGGCTTCGAAATTGCGATCCGCGGTCCGAATGMACGATGCAGCCGGCGACATCGCCGCGCATCGCGACGGCGTTCTCGACCGCGCGGACGGCGAGTTGCGACTTCATGCGGTCGCTGATCGAGTACCCGACGATCCGGTTGCTGAAGACGTCCTTGACGGCGCAGATGTAGAGCTT